>JAPOYX010000074.1 GCA_026706345.1 Gemmatimonadota bacterium
CCAGCACGCCGACACCACCGGAGTCGCTCTCTTCCAGTTCCGGAGACCATGGCTGCAATTCCGGGTACCTGAGGTCCCACGCAACGCGATGGAAGCCGGCATCGGCGGGCGCCTCGATCTGTCGCACCAGGTTGCCGTCGGTATCGGTCACCGTGAAGACGATGGCCGGTTCATCTTCCCGCTCTTCGCTGAGAATCGTGTCCCAGGCCGCCGCCGCGACATCCTCGTTCTCAGCCTCGAGTTTTTTCTCGGCCTCACGACGAACGTCCTTGCCGCTCTTGAAACCCTCGGCCAGGTAGTACGTGAAGATCGCCCCGAATTCCGGGTTTGGCGCCATGAAATAGCTGTCGCCCTGGAACGCCTGACAGCCGGGCGATCCACAGCCCAGCGAACGTTTCGGAACGTACCAGAGCGCATCGGCAACATCGAACAGCACGTTGCCGCTCTGCAGCATGTCCGCATTGACCTGCCGCAGTGGCGAATAGTCGTCCAGCACATAGAAACTGCGTCCGAAGGTCGCGCCCACGAGGTCGTTCTCACGCTGCTGAATCGCGAGGTCGCGGAACGGAATGTTGGGGGTGCCGCCTTTGAGCTTGGTCCAGGAACCGCCGCCATCGACTGTGAAGAACAAGCCGAATTCGGTGCCGACGAACAACAGGTCCGGCTCAACGTGGTCCTGTACTACGCGCCAGAGCACATGGCGTTCGGGCAGGTTGCCCGAGATGCTGCGCCAGCTTCGGCCGCGGTTCTCGCTCTTCAGGATGTAGGGCGCAAAATCGCCGGCCTTGTGATCGTCGACGACGGCGTAGACGGTGTCGGCATCGTGCAGATCCGCCTTGATGTCATTGACGAAGAACCGATCCGGCACACCCGGTAGCTCGTCGATCGTGCGCCAGGTTTCGCCGCCATCCCCGGTGATGCTGATCAGCCCGTCGTCGGAGCCCGCGTACAGTACGTCCGGATCGATCGGCGACTGGGAAATGTTGACGATCGTGTTGTAGCTGGACATGGCCCACAGGTCGCGCGGCGCGTCATAACTCCAGGTGCGGCCCATGACCGGCAGGCTGACGCGATCTTCGTCACGTGTCAGATCACCGCTGATCGGCGTCCAGGTGTCGCCATGGTCATCGCTTCGCCACACGCGCTGCGACGCGAAAAACAGCGTTTTCGAATCGTGCGGACTGATCAGGATCGGGGCGTCCCAGTTGTAGCGATCGGGCGGCTCGCCCTCGCGCGCCTGCGGACGAATATAGGTGTTCTCTCCGGTGCGCCGGTCGTAGCGGGTCAGGTTGCCCTGCTGCCACTCCGCGTAGACGATGTCCGGATTGTCGGGATCCACCGCGGACTGATGGCCGTCACCGAAGAGCGTGACAAACCAGTCTGCATTGCGGATTCCGGACGCGTCCCAGGTTTGCGAAGGCCCGCCCTGGCTGTTGTTGTCCTGCGTCCCGCCGTAGATGTTGTAGAACGGTTCGTCGTAGTCGACGGCCACCTTGTAGAACTGCGTAATGGGCAGGTTCGCAACGTATTTCCAGGTTTCGCCGAGGTCGAAACTCTCGTAAATGCCACCGTCGTTGCCAAGGATCAGATAGTTCGGGTCGTCCGCACGAAACGCCATCGCATGATGGTCTACGTGCTTGGTTTCGTGCTCCATTCTGACGAAGTCCTTACCGCCGTTATCCGTGCGGTGCAGGTGCACGTCCATCTGGTAGACACGATCAAAAGCGTGCGGGCTGGCAAAAATTTCCTGGTAGTAGTGCGGACCGGTGCCGCTGGACAGGTAGTCGTTCATTTTCTCCCAGGTCTCGCCGCCGTCGGCCGAGCGCCAAAAACCGCCCGTGCGATTGTCGAGCTCGATCGTGGCGTAGATCACATCGGGATTCTGCGGGCTGACGGCCAGGCCGGTCTTGCCCGTCATGCCCCCCGGAAGCCCCTTCTCCAGCCGACGCCAGGTTTCGCCGCCGTCGACCGACTTGTGGATACCCGTGCCGGGACCACCATCGATCAGCACCGCAACGTTGCGCAGCCGCTGCCACGAAACGGCATACATGACGTCAGGGTTGCGCGGATCCATGTGCACTTCCGAAACGCCCGTGTACTGGTCGTCCTCGTCAGTGTTGCCGAGCCCGTCTCCCAGCACCTTGCGCCAGTTTTCGCCGCCGTCGGTTGACTTGTAGAGGCCGCGTTCACCGCCGCCCGACCACAGCGGCCCCTGCGCCGCGACAAAGATCGTGTCCGAGTCCCTCGGGTCAATCCGGATCATGCCGACCCGCTCCGACGCCTCGAGGCCCATGTTCTCCCAGTTCTTGCCGCCGTCCCGGCTACGATAGACGCCGTCGCCATAGCCAACATGACGCCCGCTGACGTTTTCGCCGGTACCCACCCAGACAACGTCCGGGTTATTGGGGTCCAGCGTAATTGCGCCGATGGAATACGAGCCCTGATCGTCAAATATCGGTGTCCAGGTCGTACCCGAGTTTTCGGTCTTCCAGACATTGCCGCTGCCCACAGCCACATACCAGACGTTGTTGTTGTCCGGGTGGATGACAATGTCGGAGATTCGTCCCGACATGAGTGCGGGCCCGATCCCGCGCAATTCAAGGCCTTCGAAAGTGGCTTCGTTGAACCCCGGCGTCGATTCCTCGTCCTGGGCGAAGACCGGCGCGCACAGCACGACGGCGGCCAGCGCCGCCAACATTTGATTCCGCATGATTAACCCCTCTTCCAGTGCTCCATCAACCTTATAACGCCGTATCAGCGCGTTCACAAGCGCGCAGATGCGCGACGCCGGCGCCCAAGGCTTGGATCCTCCCATTAAAGACCCAATTTGGGCGGTAACTTAACAGACAAGCCAGCGGCAATAGTCGCGCAGGACATCAAGACAGGCGTCGATCTCGCGCATCGTGTTGTAGTGCGCGATGCCGATCCGCACCACTCCGCCCGAGTCATTCAGCCCGAATGCGTTGATCGGTTCCGCCGCGTAGGCATGGCCGTGCCAGACGAAAATATTGGCCCGTCCCAACGATTTTGCGATCCGGGCGGGGTCGTGACCGGACAGCGTGAAGGACACGGTGGGCACCCGTCGCACAAATGCCGCAGGGTCCTTGATCCCGTGGATTCGCAAGCCTGGAATTTCGAGCAGGCCCTCAATCAGGCGCACCACCAGGCTTGTCTCGTGGGAATGCGCCAGATCGAGCCCGTCGCGCACGTGGCGGCGCCTGCCTTCGAACGCCGCAAAACGCGAGCTGGATGTGGCAGCGGCCTATGGTGTGGCCAAGGAAGTCGAAGCTCCCGTCCGGCAGGCGGCG
This sequence comes from Gemmatimonadota bacterium, assembly GCA_026706345.1. Taxonomy (NCBI): domain Bacteria; kingdom Pseudomonadati; phylum Gemmatimonadota; species Gemmatimonadota bacterium. Next base: position 3,309 of record JAPOYX010000074.1, read on the forward strand.
TAGTTGCGTCTTGTCTTCGTTGACCGTCAACCCCAGCCTATCCATCATTCCACGCATCACCTTCATGGACTGCGATGCCGTTCCTCGGCAGCAGATCACGAAGTCGTCCGCGTAGTTCACGATGTGGCCGTTCAGGCGGTATTGATGACCAAGCTGTTTCCAGCCCAGCAGGAACCGCCGCATGTGCAGGTTCGACAACAAGGAGATATGGGCGCGCCTTGCGGCACTCCGCGTTTCTCGTCCTTCGCGCGAGTCGTCCGTGTCCGGCCGCCACGTCCGTCATCCTCCTCCAGCGGCGCC
>JAPOYX010000075.1:0-28772 GCA_026706345.1 Gemmatimonadota bacterium
TGTCGCTGAACTCGGTGGGTCGGTAACTGGAGCCCAGGTAGACGTCCCAGTTGTTGTTCAGTTCGAAATTGGCCCCCGCGAAGAACCGGCCGTTCTTGTAATTGTTCCGCCACGACGACCAGGACCAGGGATCGTCGAGGGCTTCGTGCCGGAAGTTGTAGAACGTGAAGAAACGAAGATCGTAGCTTTGGAAAAGGCGTCCCGGCGTGATGTTCTGGTACTGAATCCGCGCGCCGCCGTCGAGGCGCTCGCTTGAGCGGGAGAAGCCGAGGTCGTTGATCTCGAAACCGGGCGATATCTGGGCGAACCAGACCGCGCCGGTCCAGTGTTCGGCGTCCCGTCGGGCGAACTGCAACCGCCAGTTGTACCCGTTCATCGAGGTGGCGGTCGAGTCCACGGCCAACCGCGTGGCGTCGGGACGCTGGAAGTAGTGATTGCTGGACCGCTGTATCCGGATCAACGCCTCCGGGCTTCCCTGGACGCGGCTGCCGGCCATGTAGCCGTAGACGGCCCAGTCCCGCGACCGCGCTCCACCCCAGTTGTGCTCGAAATCCATCCCGCCGGAAAAGGCCTCCGACGTGAGGTAGTCGAAAGCGCCGTCACCGGGAAGGGCCCGGTGCATGAGCGAACCTACGGCCCCGAACTGGCTGGCGCCGTTTCTCAAGTCCCGCCGGACCCGGAGCACGCCGAATTCCGCGCGGGGTTCGACCGTAAACTCCGGGATGCTGCCGTTCGCAATCGAATGGGCCTTCCCCGATTCCCGACCCGTGACCGCGGCCAGGGCGCCGATGGACACGCCGCCCGGTGACCGGCCCGTGATCTTGGCCGCGCCGAGGATGCTGGTTTCCGTCGGTATGTCGGAGAAATCCGCACCGTCCGGCGTGCCGCCCCTGGGCTGCCGTCCGATCCGGCGGCTGTAGTACAGTTCGTCCCGGCCCGACAGGCCGAATTCGAACACCTGCGCGTCTTCCACGAAAAACGGCCGTTGTTCCCGGAAGAACGTCTCGAAGGCCGAGAGGTTGACGACGGCGGGATCCACTTCCACCTGCCCGAAGTCCGGGTTGACGGTCAGGTCCAGGTGGTAGGACGAGCCGAGTCCGTACCGCACGTCGAGCCCGGCCCGCGCATTGTAGTCCGATCCGTCGAAGAAGGGGTTCCCCTGCTCGGCCCGGGCGGTCCGGGCGCTGCCGAGGGAGTACGGCCGGATTTCCAGGCGCCTGGCGTTCGACGGCAGGACGAGCCCGTTCAGGCGGCCCAGGACGCTGACCCGACCATATCGCTGCCGGGACTGCAGGGCGAAGTCTATAATCTCGTCCGTGGCCAGGCACCGCCGCATGAAGTTAATGCCCCAGGACTGCGGGCCGTCCGTCGTCTCGTACCGTATCTGGGACAGGGGGATCCTCATCTCGGCGACCCAACCCTGATCGTCGATCGCCACGCCGGATTCCCATACGGCGTCCCACGCGTCGTCCTGCCGCACGTCATCGTACAGGTACGCATCCCGTTGCGCCCCGGCGGCGCTTACGCGGAACTGGTAGCCGGTCAGCCGGTCGTTGTTCGGATCGATGGATACGGAGAGCAGATCGAAGGCGCCCCGTTCGTCCCGCCGGACGAGCTGCCGGCCGATATGCTCCGGATGATCGTCGTACATCCGGGCGCCGATATAGATGGCGTCGGCGTCGTAAAGCACACGGATCTCGGTAACTTCATCGGGCTCGGCGCCTTCGACGGGTTCCCGCTGAACGAACCGCGTCGCGGGAACGGCCGCCGCCCAGGCCGCTTCATCCAGCCGTCCATCGATCGCAATGTGCCCGGTGCGTTGCGCCGCCTCCATGGCGGGGACGGAAGGCGCGCCGGTGTCCGTCTGCGCGGTAACGGTATCGGCGGACAGGGTGCAAAGGGCAATCAGGGCGACGATCGGCGGAACAATGGATTTCAAATGCATATTTACAACAGTTCCTTCCGGTGGCTGGTGCAGATCGAATAAGTAAACATCGACGTTTGCGTCTTCGACGGAAGTCACCATATTCTACAAATACGCATGTCAAAACTTTAAAATATCGGTCGGTGCGCCGCGAGTTGCTAGCGAGTCCAGGTCAGGACGAAAGCCGGGGGCAGGTTCCGAACGACGAGCGATTCGCACCGGTAGTCGGAGAACAGCGGGGCCATGCGGCGGCGAAACCGTACTGCCGAAGGCAGGCAGTAGGCGTGGACGTACTGAAACATGCGGAATACGGAACCGGGCTCCAGTAGCCGGTCCAGGTTGCCGATGATCTCGTCGATGACCGGGGCCGGCATGGTGGATATGGACAGTCCGCAGATGACGGCCTTGACCGGTGGAACGCCCGAATCCGCGTGTACCTGGAACGCACGGGTGACGGTATCGTGTTCGAAGCGGAGGTTGGGAAACAGGTCCCGCAGCAGGTGAACGAACCGTAGTTCGAGTTCTATGCCGATATATCCGTCGTCATCGGGGAGGATATGCCTGAGCTGGTCCGTGAGCGCGCCCGTTCCCGGCCCCAGTTCCATGACGGATTCGTTGGGCTTGATTTCCAGCCCCCTGACCATGGCCCTGGCGAGCATTCTCGAACTGGGCGTCAGGGCGCACACGCTCAGCGGGTTCTTCAGCATGACCCGGAGAAACAGGAAAAACGGATGTTGTGCGGATCGAGACATGTACTGGTAGGATTGCAGCCGGAGCCCGAGTCAGGGCAGGAACACGGATATCGCAATAGACCGGAGCCAATATACGGTTACGGGCTACGGGAGGCAATACCTATCGCTATGGCTGCGTACGCTGGTCCGCCGGGCCTCCGCGTACCCCTTTTCTGAACGGCAACAGGCCAGGATAGGGCGTGCGGTACCGGTACAGCAGGTAGAGCGCGAAGACGAACACGGGCAGGTTCAACAGGAGCAGTTCCGGGGGCCAGGTCTCGATCTCGACGCCATAGCGGTAGAGGAGGAAAGCGAAGGCGTTGTTGCCCGCGTGAAGCAGCATGCACGGGAAGATTGATCCGGAGAGGACCGCTACGGTGGTGATTACCACGCCGAGGTAGGTCGTCGGAATGATGCGGAACAGGGCCTGGTGAAACAATCCGAATATAATGCCGACCACCAGAATGAGCACGACCGGTCTCAGCCGGCGGTGCAGCCCGTGCAGCAGCAGGCCTCGAAAGGCCATTTCTTCCACGATGCCGGGTGTGAGGGCCATCATGAGCATGATCTGCCACAGGGGAAAGTCTTCCGGTAACAGCTCGCTGGCGAACTGCTCCAGCATTTCCTCCGGGAAGGGCAGGAATACGCTGGACAGTCCCACGACGAAGATCCCGGTCAACAGGGTCGACGGCACCAGGAGCAGCACCGCCAGCCATACCTGGGGCCGCACCGGGCGGATCGCCAGGGCCTGGCGCCAGTCGAGCCGGTGTACCCGGATCATGAGCAGCGAGCCCAGGAAGAAGACGCCGAACATGTTGAATGCCCACTGCCCCTCGAGCCGGGTCAGCGCGTCTACGTTCGAAGGTGCGATGATGACGATGGCCCACATGCCGAGAAACCACAGGAGCACCCGCCTGGGAAACAGCGCGGCGCCGCCCGCCAGGTCCGCCTCGTCCATGTCCTGCGCGGTGACGAGCCTTTCCTTGTCCAGCATGCGGGACGACCACCTGAGCAGCAGGAAGGCGGCAAGCAGCATGGAGGCGCAGGCTACAAGGAGCATGGGGATGTCGTAATGGCCGACCATGACTTCCCGCACGGCCACGGCGACGTTTGCGACCGGCACGACGGCGATCAGCGAGCGCAGGGATACCGCCGGGAGCAACCCCGCCGCCGTCAGGACCATGAGTCCGAGAAAAACCGGCAGGAGGTAGAGCTGGGTCTCCCGGTAGGTTTTCGCATAGGCCGAGATCAGCAGCAGGAGGGACGACACCACGATGGCCACGGGGATGTACAGGGCGAACAACACCAGCACGGCGACGGGCGATACTTCGATGTCCATTTCCGCGGGGAGTTCGATCAAACCGAGGCCGAGGTATACGAAGAGGTTGCCCGCCTGCGCCAGGGTGATGAAGAGCGCGACGGACAGGATCGTCAACTGCTTGGCGGCGATGATCTCGATCCGGCGGACCGACGTGGTCAGGAGGGTTTCGAGCGAGCCTCGTTCCTTCTCACCCGCGACACTGTCCATGGCCGCCACCGACGCGCCGGTGAGCGTGAGAAAAACGAGCAGCAGCGGCAGCAGTCTTCCGAAGTAGAACCCCGCCGCCTGCTCCGGCGTGGCCACGTCCACCCTTGAAAGCCTGATGACTTCTTCGGGGTCCGCCTCGAGCCCGCTTTCACGCAGCGCTTCGGCGCGGTCCTGTTTCCTCGCGTCCACCATCCGGTCCACCAGCAGGGCGCTGCCCCTTCTGGATTCATCCCGGTTGGCGCGGTAATACACCCTGACCACGGGGACGCCCGGATACCGCTCGTCGGCCACGGTCACCACAACGGCGGCTTCATCCCCGGGATCCCTGGTGTCGATTTCATCCCCCGGTTCCGTGGTGTCGGCCGCGGCGCGGGCCAGGTCGAGCGAATCGGCTTCGGATCCGGTCAGGGCTTCCAGGTAGAAATCCAGGCCGCCGGCTTCCAGGCTCGAATCGGGCATCGCGGCCTCCACCTCCAGAAAAGAGGCCGGCCGCCGGTCTTCCTCCCCGGTTTCGGCGGGACCCGCCGTCTCGGCCGGATCCCCGTTCACGGCCGTATCGCCCGGACCGTCGGCCGGATCCCCGTTTACGGCCGTATCGCCCGGACCGCCCGCAGCGCGCAGTTCGCTCCTTGCGATGAGTGTCCGGACGGAGTCGGCAAACGCGCCCGTCACGGTGTAGCGATAGGTCGTCGTGTCCTGCTGTTCCCGGCGCCATTCGCTCATGAATTTGAAACCGAAGAGAATCGCCGGCAGAACGAGGAGCGGCAGGAGCACGCTCAATACCACCGTCCGGCGGTCCCGCAGCAGCATGCGCACTTCGTGCCTGAACAGCAGTCCGATCTTTGCGCGGTTCATGCGGCCTCTTGGATGAAGGAGACGAAGATGTCTTCGAGGTAATGGGCCCCGGTCCGCTCGCGAAGCGCTTCCAGGGTGCCGGAGGCCAGGATCCGTCCCTCGTGGATGATGGCGATCCGGTCGCACAGTTTTTCCGCTTCGCTCATGATGTGGGTGGAGAACAGGATGGTCTTGCCCTGCGCTTTCAGTTCGGTTAATATGGCCTGCATTTCCAGGGCGTTCAGCACGTCGAGGCCGACGGTGGGCTCGTCGAAGACCAGGATCGGCGGATCATGGGCCAGGGTCCGGGCGATCGCCACCTTCTGCTTCATCCCGCTGGAAAGCTTGTCTATGCGGGTGCTGGCATATTCCTCGATCCCGAAGCGCTCGACTAGTTCATCGACCCTGGCGGGCGTCCGGGACGGGTCGTATCCGTTGATCCGGGCGAAAAACTCGATGGTCTCTCTCGCGGTAAGGCGGGGGTACAGCGCGGTGGTGGCCGAATAGAACCCGACGTGCCTGCGGACTTCCACGGGTTCATCGGCCACGTCGTATCCCATGATCTTCGCGGTGCCGGCCGAGGGCTTGAGAATCGTCGTCAGCATGCGCAGCGTCGTCGTCTTGCCGGCGCCGTTCGCGCCCAGCAACCCGAAGATCTCGCCGGGACGGCAGGTGAAGTCGATCTGCCGGACGGCGTGCACTGGACCGCGGGATTCATCGTAATAGGTCTTGGTCAGGTCCTTAACGAATACGGGATCGTTCACGGTTGCCATCCTCTTGAGGGGTTGCGGCGCAGAAGCCGGTGTTTCAGGAAACCGCCCAGTCCGCCTTCATAGCTGCCGGTCATGATGTCTTCGTAGCGGGTGATCGCCGCGGCGATCCGCAGAATGATCCAGATGTACAGGACTTCCATCAGCAGGGTGAGGCCGATCTGGGGCCAGTGATAGACCCCGCCTATGGCCTCCCGGAACACCAGGCAGACGTTTATGATGGGCACGCAGGCCAGCCAGGTCGTGAGTTCCAGGCCGGGGAACTGCATGAAGACCGCCGGTACCAGGATCATGACGGTTACGAAGGGACCCGCCAGGGACTGGGCGTCCTTGAACGTCCGGGCGAAGCTGGCCACGACCATGAGGAAGGCCGAGACGAACAGGGCGAGAAGCAAGATTACCACGAAGATCAGCGGAACGGCGGACCACGGGATCGTGAAGCTCAGGTCCTGGATCCGGTCGCCCAGGAGCGGCGCCATGAGGGTGCGCATGGAGAGGCTCATGGCCAGGAAGTTCAGCATGCCGGCCGTGGTCGAAAGCGCGGCCACGTACAGGTACTTTCCCGCGAGGACGTTCATGTGGTCCGTCGCCGCCGTCAACGTGGTCTCCCAGGTGGAACGCTCGCGTTCTCCGGCCGTCGCGTCCAGGGCGGGGTACATGCCGCCCACGATCAGCATGATGATGACGAGGATGGGCACCGCCATCCCCAGGATGAAACGTCCCATGTCCCGGCTGGAGGATACGTTCTCCCGTTCGATCCAGATCATCTGGTAGGCCGGACCGGACAGCCCTCGTTCCCTGCCCGCCCTTTCCAGGTAGGCCGTCCGGTGGCGGTTGACGACGTCTTCGACCCGGCTCATGGCGATCCGGCTCCGGTCCTTCGACGAGTCGCCGGTGATCCGGACTTCGATGTCGTCCGCGTTTCCCCCGTCGCGCGGAGCGAGTTCGACCAGGAGATCCAGCCGGCCGTCGCGAATCGCGTCCTCGGCGGCTTCCATGGGCGCGGCCGTCACAGGACCGGCACGGTCCGCCTGGTCTGCCTGGTCCATGCGATCCATGCGGTTCACGCTTTCAAGGCGTTCCACGCGTTCCACGCGGTCCAGGCGGTCTATGCGGTCCGCGGCCTCGATTTCGCGGACGAGTGCAGCGTCTTCTCTCACGTCGCCCACGATCATCACGCGGGCCGTGAAGTTCTCCGTCTGGCCGATGACGAATGACAGCCCCGTGTAGGCCAGCCAGAGGAGGACCGGGTACATGAACAGGGGCACCAGGACGACGTTGATGACGATGGAGCGTTCACGCAGGGCGCCGCGGAGTTCGCGGAGGAAAACGAGACCGGTATCGGTGAGATTGAGCAATACGGCTTCCTGTTCGCGGGACGTGGACTAAGCTACTGAAATGACCGGCGGACCCAGTCCCCGGCGTCGCGTACGACCTGGTCGGGATGCAGGCGGCTGCGGGCGAGATGCCCCGTCGTGCTCCGCAGCGTCGGCTGCCGCGCATCCTGGTAACGCCAGTCCATGCTCCACCTGACCTGATCGGAGCGGTTGGGCAGTCCCTGGTGGTAGAGCATGTTATGGAAGAGGACGATGTCTCCCGGGTCCACTTCGATGGACACGGCCTGGTCCACGTAGGGCGCCAGGTCCTCCTGCGTGATTTCGAGGTAGTATTCGCGGTTTTCGTGCCGGGCCATGCCGATCCGGTGCGTGCCGGGGATGAACTGCATGCACCCGTTGTCCTCGCGGGCGGGGACCAGGGGGGACCATACGTTGATCATGCGCAGGGCGTCCACCGTCTCCGCGCTGTGATCGCCGTCGCGGTGGACCTTGTAGGTATAACCACCGTCCTGGTGCCAGAGGACGAGCGTCGGGGCGTGGTCGGGCAGCTTGGGGCGGATGGAGTAGTTGGGGTAAAGCCGAAGTTCCTCGCCCAGAAGGGTTTCCACGATGTCCAGCAGCGGCGGGTGGAAGAAAACCTCGTACATGCCCGCCAGGTGGAGTTCCTTGCGGAAGATGTGTGGCGCCTCGTCCGGGGCGTCTTCGCAGATCCGGGCCAGGCGCGTCTCGAAAGGCGCATCGGCGTGGCCTCTAGAGATCTTTCCCGCAGCCATCAGCCGGTCCGCGAACCGGTCCACGAGTTCGGCGGCGTCGCGCCGGGCCGCCTCCACCACCCCGTCGGGATAGAACCCCTTCAGGATCACGAACCCCGCTTTCTCGAACCGGTCCAGGTTTGTATACGTCTCTACCGCCAAGTCATTGGTCTCCCCGTCAGGCGCGCGGCTCCTGTTCGGCCACCCAGGACAGCGCTCGCAGGTCAGGCCGCGCGTTTTCTAAGTACACCCGTTCATGTTTACCTGCACACGTTTCGATTCCTTCAATCTTCCTCGCGTCGGCGCCGTTTCCTCCGTTTGTGCACTTCGGACCGTAGAATATACTCTATCTGCGCGTTCACGCTACGCAATTCATCCTTCGCCCAGGTGTTGAGGTCATTCCAGAGCTCGTTGTTGATTCGCAGCAGCAGGGGTTTTTTCTTATCCGGCACGATCGCACGTTTCCCTGTAATCCCGCGTCAGTACAGCGAACCGGTATTGACGATGGGCTGCGTGGACGATTCGCTGCAAAGCACGGTGAGGAGATTGCTCACCATGGCGGCCTTGCGTTCTTCGTCCAGGTCGACCACATGCTGTTCCTTCAGCCTTTCCAGGGCCATTTCCACCATGCCCACCGCGCCGTCCACGATCTTCTGGCGGGCGGCGATGATGGCATCGGCCTGCTGCCGCTGCAGCATCACCTGCGCGATTTCCGGGGCGTAGGCCAGGTGGTTGATACGCGCTTCCGATACCGAAACCCCGGCCGCGCCGACCCGTTCGCGAATTTCGTTGCCGAGCGCTTCGGAGACTTCTTCTATGGACGACCTCAGACTGGCGGTCTCCCCCTCGGTCAGATCATAGGGGTAGCTGGTGGCCAGATGGCGAATGGCCGATTCGGACTGTACCTGGATGTATTCGACAAAATCGTCCACCTCGAAACTCGCCTGGGCGGAATCTTCCACGCGCCAGACCACAACGGCTGAAATCTCGATCGGGTTGCCGTTCTTGTCGTTTACCTTCAAGCGCTCGCTGTCGAAATTCCTCGCTCGAAGGGAGATCTTCGCCTTGCTGTTGAGGGGATTCACCCACCAGAATCCCTGCTCCCGCACCGTCCCCGTGTACTTGCCGAACAGCGTAAGCACACTGGCCTCGTTCGGCTCCAGTGTGAAGAATCCCTTGAAGCAGAATCCCAATACGGCGAGCGCCGGTATGAAGACAAACACCAGCAGGAGCACGTCTCTGACGCTCATTTCCTGCTCCAGTACAGGCGGATTGAACGTGATGACCCAATCCATGGCCACAAGCGTCAAAGGAATCAGGACGATCAGCCAGACCAACGCCCTCCAGCCGCTGAATTTCAACGGGCTTCGTTCCGTAATCATTGCTTCCCCTCCTCGCAATACCGGTCTATGGATACCAAATTGATATTATTATGATATCATATTACTGGATAACGGAACGCCTGTCAAGCACGTATTTTCAAATAAAAAAAGGCACCCCGGTCGAGGTGCCTTTTTACCTTCTGTTTTTCCGCACTGCAACGGCCGTCCGCACTGCAACGGCCGTCCGCGGCCGCAATCAGCCCTGGGGCTGCTTCACGTAGCGCAGGTAGGGCTTCACGCGGCGGATGTCGGAGTAGGTCTGGTCCGCTTCCTCGTCGGTGACCGCCGGCACGATGATGCAGTCTTCGCCGCTGGTCCAGTTCACCGGCGTGGCGAGCTTGTGATGAGCCGTCAGCTGCAGGGAATCCACGACCCGCAGGATCTCGTCGAAGTTCCGGCCCGTGGACGCCGGGTAGGTCAGCATCAGCTTGATCTTCTTGTCCGGACCGATGACGAACACCGAACGCACGGTCATCTTGTCGTCGGCGTTCGGATGGATCATGTCGTAGAGCTGGGCGACTTCCTGGTCGGGGTCCGCGATCAGCGGATAGCTCACGTTCGCGTTCTGCGTCTCGTTGATGTCGCCGATCCAGCCGCGGTGCGAATCGAGGGGATCCACGCTGATGGCCAGGATCTTGACGTTTCGCCGGGCGAACTCGTGGGCGATGTTGGACATGTAACCCAGTTCCGTGGTGCAGACCGGCGTGTAATCCGCGGGATGGGAAAAGAGAATGCCCCAGCCGTCCCCGAGCCATTCGTGAAAACGAATCGTTCCCTCGGTGGTTTCAGCTGTGAAATCCGGGGCTTCGTCCATTAAACGTAACGCCATGACAATCCTCCTGCAAAGGGCTTGCTATAGAGATATGATGGTGTGAACTGTGGCCTGATCCGTCCTATGACCACGATAATATACCTATTTAGGTCAACAAAGTAAAGAATAAAATCAGCGCGTACACCAGATCAGTCCGCGACGGACGATTTCCCGGGCTTCCGGCACGTCGAAATCGGCGGCGACGTGACCCAGCGTGCAGTGGAAGACCTTGCCCTTTCCCCACGACCTTTTCCATGCGGCGGGCATGACGGTGCCTTCTATCCACGCGTCGTGATCCCCGCTGAAGGTCGTGGTCGCGAGCACGTGGTTGGACGGATCGACATGCATGTAGTACTGTTCCGAGTGCATGGCGAAGTCGCCCAACCCGGCCGTCACGGGATCTTCGTGATCGATGATGTTGACTTCGTAGTCGATGATCCCGCCCGGGTGGGAAACCCACTGTCCGCCCACCATGTACTGGTAGTTCGTGTGGTTCCGGAAGGCGTCCGCCTGCCCGCCGTGCCAGCCGCCGAACCCGGCCCCGGCGGAGACCGTTTCCAAGAGCGCTTTTTCTTGGGCGCCGGTGATCGCGCTCATGGTCACGGTCTGTACGATGAGATCGTACGTGGGCATGGCTTCCGCGTCCAGGTAGGCGTCGAGCGTGTCGCGCTGCGTGATTTCATATCCTTCCGATTCGAGCAGCGGGATGAAGATGTCCTGGGACTGCCTGGGTTCGTGTCCTTCCCACCCACCCCAGACGAAAAGGGCCTTAGGCATGTGGTTACTCCTATGGTTGCAATACGTTCACTGCCCTATGCTGACCAGGGCACCATGTTTTTGTCGTCGTCAGGTCAGCGGATTCGGCGCGGTCGCCTGCTCCGCCCGTCTCGCTGCCCGTGGCGCGTCTCGCTCCGACCGGCCGTCCCGCCCGCTACGCCCGTCGTTCCCAACGGCTCGGGTTCATGCCGGGCGCGCTGGCCGACATGCCCTCCGGCTTGTTGCCGACGCCGAACTCGTAGGTCCGCATGCTGGGATCGCCCAGGAAGGGCCGGACGGAATCGGGCATCCGTTCCAGGTCCGACGGATCCCGCGGCGCCACGTCGACGATCGGTCCGGCCCAGGCCGGCCGGTAGGCCACCGCGAGCATGGCCCGCGACCGGTTGCCCCTGTTGGGCAGGGTGCCGTGGAACGTCCGGTGGTTCAGGAACAAGGCCGATCCCGCTGCGCAGGGCACGACCACCTCCTCGGGATGGCGCTCGTATCGCTTGTACGGGTGGGCGTCCGCGTGCATGCAGAGATGAGACCTGGGAACGACCCGGAAGGGCGAGACGTCCAGCGTCAGGTCGTCGAGGTAGTAGAGTACCCGGACGGTAATGGGGCAGCTTCCCTCGTACCCGAATATCTTCGAGCCGTAGGGCTGGCCGTCCGTATGGAGACTGATCCCCGGCGTGCCGGGTTCGGACCGGTCATAGGTATAGTGAATGAAAACCAGGCGGTCGCCGAACAACTCCTCCAGGAACCGCACTGTGGGTTCGTAGGCGATGAGTTCGGCCAGCTTCGGGCTGGCAAGGTGCGGATCCCTGCAGCCCCGCTGCTTTTCGCTGTAATCCCGACCGACGGTTTCGAGTCCTTTGCACTCGGTTTTCAGTTCGGCCAGGTAGTCCGGTGAAATCCAGTCCGGGATGATCAGGTAGCCCTCCTCCTCAATCATCCGGATCCGCTCGCCCCGGGTGAGGGCGCGCCAGTCCCGGTCGTCCACATTGATCTGCTGTTCCGTCTGACTGCGCATCATCACTCCTTTCTCCCGTGATGAGGGCGTCGCCGGCGGTCTCCTGACCGTCTCTGGAGGCACGGCCGTCGCCGGCGGCGGCCTCCTGGCGGTCTCCTGTCCGTCAACTGGTCCGCCGGACGCACTACCACGGGACACGCTACAGTTCGACGCGCACGGATTCCATGGCCCGGGCCGCCTTCGCGCGGGCCGCGTCGATGTCCGCCCCACGGGCGACGGCCACACCCAGGCGCCGGTGACCGGAGACCTCGGGCTTGCCGAAGAGAAACAGGCCGGTATCCGGTTCGGCAAGGGCGGAACCCAGGTTGCCGAACTTCATCCGGTCGGACTCGCCTTCCACCACGAGGGCCGCCGAGGCGGAAGGACCGAGCTGGCGGATCTCCGGGATCGGGAGACCCAGCACGGCCCGCGCATGCAGGGCGAACTCGGACAGGTCCTGCGAGATGAGCGTGACCATGCCCGTATCGTGGGGGCGGGGCGAGACCTCGCTGAAGACCACTTCGTCGCCCCTGACGAACAGCTCGACACCAAAAACGCCACGGCCGCCGAGTGCGGTGGTGACCGCTGCAGCCGTCTGCCTGGCTTCCGCCCAAGCCTTCTCGCTCATGGGCTGGGGCTGCCAAGAGTACCGGTAGTCCCCGTCGACCTGTACGTGGCCGATGGGTGGGCAGAAACCCGTGCCGTCCGCGTGCCGCACCGTCAGGAGCGTGATTTCATAATCGAAGTCGACGAATCCCTCTACGATCACCTTGCCCGCGCCGCCGCGGGCCTCGTCGTGCGCGCGCTGCCAGGCGCCGGCCGCCTCCGATGCATGGCACACCGTGCTCTGTCCCTTGCCGGACGAGCTCATGACGGGCTTGATGACACAGGGCAGGCCGATTTCGCGTACCGCGCGTTCGTAGGCTTCGCGGGTCTCGGCGAAACGATAGGGCGACGTGGGAAGACCAAGCTCCTCTGCGGCCAGCCGACGTATCCCTTCCCGGTTCATGGTCAGATGGACGGCCCGCGCCGTGGGAACGACGTGATATCCTTCCGATTCCAGGTCCACCAGGGCGCCGGTGGCAATGGCTTCTATTTCGGGTACGACGAAATCGGGGTTTTCCCGCTCGATCACCGCCCGCAGGGCGGATGGGTCCAGCATGTCCACCACGTGGGAACGATGGGCCACCTGCATGGCCGGCGCGTTGGCGTAGCGGTCCACCGCGACCACTTCCACGCCAAAGCGCTGGAACTCGATGACCACTTCCTTGCCCAACTCGCCCGAGCCGCACATCAGTATCCGGGTCGCCGAAGAGGACAGCGGCGTGCCTAGCGCGGCCATCGGGAGGACCTTCCAATATGTTTTCCTGATACCATCATTCCCGGTGTACCGCGGTCAGATTTCGTTCACCGCAGCCGTCAGTTCCTGCACCGCTTCCTTGCCGTCGGCGAACAGCATCAGGCAATTGTCCGCGGCGAAGAGCGGATTGGGTATGCCGGCGAAGCCGGGGCTCAGGCTGCGCTTGATGACCACGACGGTCCGCGACTTGTCCACGTTCAGAATCGGCATGCCGGTCAGCGGCGTGTCCGCAGCGTCGCGGGCCAGGGGATTGACCACGTCGTTGGCGCCGATGACGATAGTTACGTCGGTCTGCTCAAAGCCGGTATTGGCCTCGTCCATCTCTTTCAGGCGGTCGTAGGGGACGTCCGCTTCGGCCAGCAGCACGTTCATGTGGCCGGGCATGCGGCCCGCAACGGGATGGATGGCGAACTCCACCTCGACGCCGTCGGCTTCCAGTTGGTTGGCCAGGTCGCGCACGGCGTGCTGCGCCTGGGCCACAGCCATGCCGTAGCCGGGGACGAAGACCACGCGCCGCGCGCTGTCGAGCACCATGGCGACCTCCTCGGCGGTGGTGGATTTCACCTTCCCCTCGTAGAGGTCGTCGGCAGGACCCGCGTCATCGCCGCCTGAATCGCCGCCGACCCCGGCGAACATCACGTTGGCGAGCGACCGGTTCATGGCCTTGCACATGATACTCGTCAGGATGAATCCGGAGGCGCCTACCAGCGAGCCCGAAATGATCAGCACGTTGTTGGACAGCACGAAGCCCGTCGCCGCGGCGGCCATGCCGGAATAGGAGTTGAGCAGGGCGATGACCACGGGCATGTCCGCGCCGCCGATTGGTACGACGAGGAGGATGCCGAGGACAGACGCGATGCCCACCATGATCCAGAAGTACTGGGTGTTCTCCGGCTGCAGGATGCCGAGGACGGCAGCCGCCAGCCCGGCCAGCAGGAAGAGCCCTTTGAGCACGTGATCCAGGGTGAACCGAACCGCTTTCTCGGACACGATGCCCTGCAGCTTGCCGAAGGCGACCAGGCTGCCCCAGAAAGTGACGCCGCCGATTAAGCCGGAAGCCATGGTAGCAATTCCGAACTGCAACGAGATCGTGTCCGCGGACCGCAGCGCGGCCTCGACGTAGGCCGCGCCGGCCACGAGCACCGACGCCCCGCCGCCGAAGCCGTTGCACAGGCCGACGAACTGCGGCATGGCGGTCATGGGCACCTTGAGCGCCCAGATGGCGCCGATGGCTCCGCCGAGGACGATACCCGCGACGATGAACTCGAACCGGACGATCTGCTGGTCGATCAGCGTCACCACGATGGCGATGAACATGCCCAGGGCGCTCAGGCGGTTGCCTCGCACCGCGGTGCGAGGATGGGAGAGACCCTTCAGCCCGAATACGAACAGGGAGGCGGCGACGAGATAGGCGAAGCGGACGAGATCGGGGGACATCCGCCTACTCCTTTCTCTTGAACATGTCCAGCATGCGGTTGGTCACGAGGTAGCCGCCGACCACGTTGATGGTGGCGAAAACCACGGCGGCGGTTCCGAGGACCGTGGTCAGCGTCGAGTACTGGGTTCCGGCCGAAAGGATGGCGCCGATGATCGTAATGCCCGATATGGCGTTCGAGCCGGACATCAGCGGGGTGTGCAGAATGGGCGGAACCTTGGTGATGACTTCGAATCCGACGAACACCGCCAGGACGAAAATGGTCAATATGGCAATGGTTTCACCCATGTGGCACTCCTCGATTCGTTCGCCGGCGCAAGCCCGCTCAGCCAGTGCCGTCAAGTACGGAACGGACCAGTTCGTTGACGATCTCGCCGTTGCGGGTTACGGTCGCGCCCCGCACGATATCGTCGTCCACGTTCGCGTCCAGCGCGCCGTCGTTGATCATCAGCTTCAGGAAGTTCACGATGTTGTTGGAATACATCTGGCTCGCGTGATAGGGCACGGTCGAAGGCAGGTTCAATTCACCAACGAGGGTCACGCCATGCTTCACCACGGT
Source organism: Gemmatimonadota bacterium (assembly GCA_026706345.1). Classification (NCBI taxonomy): domain Bacteria; kingdom Pseudomonadati; phylum Gemmatimonadota; species Gemmatimonadota bacterium. The sequence goes on from JAPOYX010000075.1 coordinate 15,192, forward strand.
CTTGCCCGGTTCCGTGATCTCGCAGTTGCCCCCCCGCTCCGCGGCGAGGTCGATCACGACCGATCCGGGTCTCATGCTCCTGATCATGTCTTCCGTTACCAGCACGGGCGCCGGTTTTCCGGGTACGGCGGCCGTGGTGATCACCACGTCGTTTTCGGATACGACGCGGGCCATCATCTCCCGCTGTTTCGCGTAGAACTGCTCGTCCATGGCCTGAGCGTAACCACCCGATCCTTCAGATTCCGCGGTGTCGAGTTCCAGCTCCACGAACCGCGCCCCGACACTCTGGACCTGCTCCTTGACGGCCGGACGCACGTCATAGGCCTGAATCACGGCGCCCAGCCGCTTACAGGTCGCAATGGCCTGCAGGCCCGCCACGCCGACGCCGACCACGAAGACATGGGCCGGCGTAATGGTTCCGGCCGCCGTCATCATCATGGGAAACAGTTTCGGGAGGTATTCGGCCGCTATCAGCGCGGCCTTGTACCCGCCGATGTTGGCCTGGGAGGACAGGGCATCCATGCTCTGCGCCCGGGACGTTCGCGGGATCAACTCCATAGCGCAGGCTGTTGCGCGCCGGTCGGAAAGCGCCCGGATCTCGGCGGCAGCGGACAGCGGTTCCAGAAACCCGATCAGCACCTGTCCCTCGCGCATTCGCTCCACGTCCGCCATGCCCGAATCGGGATTCGCTCCGCCCCCTCTTACCAGCGCGACCACGTCGGCGGCTTCCAATACGGATTCACGCTCCGTCACCACCAGGGCGCCGGCCTCTTCGTAGGCCGCGTCCGCAAAGCCCGCTTCCCGGCCCGCACCCGCGGAGACCCGAACGGCACATCCCGCCCGCACCAGGGCGGCAACCCCGGCCGGAACGATGGATACGCGCCGTTCTCCCGGACAGGTTTCGGTAGGGACGCCGATTGTCATGTACTACTCCATATATTCCGACCGCATGCTTGTCCGGGGAATCGAGGACGCCTGGCGGCGGTTCGCCGTCTTGTCCCACCCTGCGCAAGATGCGAGACGTAATTGGCGGACCGGCAGGTCAGATCTGGCCCTGTTGCGGACCGAGTTCTATATATAAAGATTCAGGTCTGGCCCGTCAACTCCCAGATTGGCGAGGACAGCCGCCATAGCAAAAAACCCCCACGATCCGCGCGCTATTGTCAGGGGACAGGCCTTGCGTTATTTTGAATGGCGGAGGCGCATTGGGCCCCATGGGTATTTGCGTGCCAGATCCCACACCTGGAACCCGGCAGCCAAGGAGTCGTCATGAACGAAACCGAACGATACGAATTCGACCGCCAAGGCTATATCGTAATCGAAGACATGCTGGATACCGATACCGTTTCCTCATTGGCGGCCGCCGTGGACGAACTGGAAGCGCACGCGCTGCGGCACCTGGAAGAACCGCCGCGCAAGGTCAGTCCGTGGGGACCGGATTATCACCAGAATCCGGACCTGGGATACCATGTGGACGGATCGAACGCGGAAGGCAGAACCATCATCATCGAGGATTTCTGGAATGCCGACGAGCGGTTCGACGTGCTGGTGAATGACGCACGTACCATGGCTTACATCGGCGGGATCGTCCAGGGCAGGTCAACGATAAACAACTCCGAGATTCGGATCCGGTACCGCGGGAACCTGTCGGGACTGCACGGCGGCATGCGGCCGGAGAATCAGAAATACCGGTACGGATTCAACGCCAACGGAATCGACTGCATGATGGTGCGCATGGTCTACTTTATCCATGACGTGTCCCGGGAACATGGTGCATTCTGCGTCATACCCGGAACCCACAAGACGAATCTGCCCTGTCCTTATGACGGCAACCCGGACGAGGAACCCGGCGTGGTCGCGCTGGAAGTCAAGGCCGGTGATGCCATACTGTTTACGGAAAACCTCCGCCACGGTGGCGTTACCAACCAGTCCGGCCAGGTCCGCAAGACCATTCACGTGGGCTACGGGCCTTATTGGATGCTGTCGCAGAACCAGGCCACCATGGATGAACTGCCGTTCGTGACGGAAACCACCCTTGCGCGCTGGGACGACGACCAGCGGGCCCTGTTCAAGCCGTGGCACAGGCCGCGGGGCTGGACCCGAAGCGCTACAACATAACCAGCCGGAAAGGAAACACGACATGTCTGTAAGCCGTTCCGTAGAAGAGTCCATGCGCATGTACAGACGGGCCGAGGAACTGATCCCTGGCTGGACGCAGTTGATCAGCCGGCGGGCAAGCCAGTTCGCCAACGGCGTAAGCCCGGTTTATGCCGAGCGGGCCAAGGGCGCCCGGTTCACTGACGTGGACGGAAACGAGTACCTGGACATGATGAACGCGGTCAGCGCCATCATCCTGGGCCACGCCGACGACGTGGTGGACGGGGCGGTGAAGGAACAGATCGACCGGGGCAGTATCTACACGCTGAACGGTCCGCTGGAAATCGAACTGGCCGAGGAACTCGTAGACACGATCCCCAGCGCCGAGATGGTGCGGTACGCCAAGGCCGGAGGAGAGACCTGCGCCCTGGCGGTGCGGATCGTTCGGGGGACCACCGGGAAGGACATCATCCTCTTCTGCGGCTATCACGGCTGGCACGACTGGTACCAGTCCGCCAACTACCTGGTCGACCCCGAAAGCGGCGAGTACCCCTTCGCCGGCATCGAGCCGATCGGCGTGCCGCGGGTGCTGGCCGGGACGGCCATCCCCTTCACGTACGGCGACCTGGACATGCTCTCGGACCTGTTGAAAAAGTACGAGGGACAGGTCGCGGCGGTCATGATGGAACCCGCGCGGTCCGATCTCCCGCCGCCCGGCTACCTGGAAGCCGTCAAGTCGCTGGCCCATGAACACGGCGCCCTGCTCGTATTCGACGAGGTGTCCTGCGGCTGGCGCTTCCGCATCGGGGGGTTCCAGGAGTATACCGGGGTGACGCCCGACGTTACCACCCTGGCCAAGGCCATGTCGAACGGATACGCCATGGGCGCCGTCGTGGGATCACGGGAGGCCATGGCGCCCGCCGCGTCCATGTTCGTGTCCAGTTCCTACTGGAGCGACAACGTGGGCCTGGCCGCCGCGCTGACCACCATTCGCGAGCTGAAGCGACGGAATTCGGAAGCCTTTTTCGAGACCATGGGCCAACTGGTCAAGAAGACGATAAACGACGCCTTCGCAAGCGCGGGATTGCCCGGCGCCTGCGTGGGCCTTTCCCACAATCCCAGCCTCTCCTTCGATCTGCCCGACCCGGAACTCACGCCCATCGTCTCCACGCTCTTCGTCCAGGAGATGTCGCGCCGGGGCATCTTCACCCCGACCTCGTTCCGGGTGACCATGGCCCATACGGAAGAAGACGTCCGGCAACTGGGCGAGGCTGCGGCAGAGGTCTTTGGCCTGATCAAGTCGGGACTGGACCGCGGCAACCTGACGGACATGCTGGAGTGCGACCTCAAGAAAGAGCCCTTCAGGAGGTTGGTAAGGTAAGGGACCCGTTAGAAAGCTGGCAAGGCGGGTGGCGCGATTCAGACGGACGGTCCTTTGGCGTGTTCAAGGGACGACTTCCGTCTGACCAACCGGCAGCGTCCCGCTAGCAGGCATCTTCCTTCTTCAGAATCCGCTCCGCCGCCTGCTCTCCCGAATGCACGCAATCCGGCAGTCCCACGCCCCGGTATGCGTTACCTGCCAGCGCCAGCCCGGGCTGCTTCTCAAGCAGCGATTCGATCCGCTCCATGCGCCGGACGTGTCCGACCAGGTACTGGGGCATGGCGTCCGGGTACCGGGTTAGGATGGTGTGCCGGGGAGCGGCTTCGATACCCATCAGATCGTGTAGTTCATCCCGTACATACCGCAGCATCTCTTCATCATCGACTTCTAGCAAATCCTGCTGACGGGCGCCGCCAATGAAAGCCCGTAGCAGGACGAGGCCTTCCGGGGCACGGTTCGGAAACTTGACACTGCTGAAGGTACAGGCGATGATTCTACGCTCCTCTACCGCGGGTACCACGAAGCCGAAACAGTCCAGGGGATGAGGCACGTCCGAACGCCGGTACACGAGGTTCAGAACGGCCGAAGACGCGTGGGGGATGGCCGACAGTTCGGCGTACAGGGCCGGGTCGGTGTCATGAAGCAGCTCCGCGGAATTCCGCGACGGCAGTGCGAGAACAACGCCGTCCGCGACTAAATCCCGTCCGTCGCCACAGGACAGACGCCAGGCGTTTCCTTCGCGGTGCAGGCTCACGACTTCCGTGTCGGTGTGCAAGGCGTCCGAAGGCAAGTGCCTCAGGAGGGCCTGCACGATGGTTTTCATGCCCCGGTCGAAGGAGACCAGTTCACCATAACGGGCGCCGCTGCCGGCGGAGGAGCCGCTGCCCTCGGGGGAACCGCTACTCGCGGGGGATCCGCCCTGGCGCTTCGCCACCGCGCGCCGCTGTGCAACCATGGCCTTGATGACGCTGCGGTGACGCCTTTCCATCTCGAGGAACCGCGGGAGGGTGGCTTTCAGGCTGAGGGTGTCCGGATCTCCTGTGTAGATCCCTCCGATAAGCGGCTGTACGACCCGCTCGAGCACCTCGCCGCCGAACCGCCTGCGAACGAAGGCCCCCAGACTCTCGTCGTCGATGTCCGGTCCACGCGGAAGCACCAGGTCCAGGGCGCACCGGGCCTTGCCCGTCCACGAAAAGAGGGAAGTGGTTACCATGGGCCCGAGGCGCGTGGGCGCCATCATCAGAAACCCGTCCGGCAGGGGATGAAGCCTGCCCCGGTAGACCACGTGAGACCGACGATGGGTGCTTGCGGTGGGAATGATCCGGTCCGCCATACTCAGGCGCCCGGCCAGGTCCGCCAGCCAGGGCTTCGACGAAAGAAAGGAATCCGGACCCAGCTCGATCAGGCACCCGTCGTGTTCGATCGTGCGTATGATCCCGCCGAATCGGTCCGAGCGCTCGAGCAGCGTCACTTCCAGGCCGGGGCGCTTCGATTCCACCAACCGGTGGGCCGCGCTCAATCCCGCTATGCCCCCGCCGACCACTACGACCTTCATCGAACGCTTCCCAGTTCGTGCACGGCGTCCACGAGCGCAATGACGTGGTCCTCCGGCGTGCCGGGCAGGATGCCGTGACCGAGGTTGAAGATGTGTCCGGGCCTGCCCGCGGCCTTGTGCAGGACGGCCGCCGCGTGCTTGCGGATAACCTCGGGGGAAGAGAAGAGAATCAGGGGATCCAGGTTTCCCTGCACCGCCACGTCATGTTCCAGGTCCTGCCAGGCTTCGGCCAGGTCCACGCGCCAGTCCAGCCCGATGACCTCCCCTCCCGCCTCCCGCATCAGTCCGAGCAGGGCGCCGGTGCCGACCCCGAAATGGATCGAGGGCACGCCGGGACGGAGATGGGCGAAGATGTACCCGGTGTGGGGAAGCACGAATGTCCTGTAGTCGTCCGGTGACAGGCAGCCGGCCCAGCTGTCGAACAGCTGCACCGCGTGGACGCCCGCATCGATCTGTTCGTTCAGATACCCCGTGACGGCCCGGGCCAGCCTGGCCATGAAGGCGTGCCAGGCCTCCGGATCGGAATGCATGAAGGTCTTGACGTGCCTGAAGTCCCGCGAACCCTGTCCCTCGATGGCGTAGGCGGCCAGGGTAAAGGGCGCGCCGGAAAAACCGATGAGGGGGATATGGGGCGGCAGCGCCGGCAGCACCATGCGGATGGCCTCGTAGACGAAGTGCTGGGATTCCGGCTCCGCTTCTTCAAGTTGGTCCACGGCCAGGCCCGTCCGAATCGGGTTATGAATGACCGGGCCCTGTCCCGTGACGTATTCCAGGCGGAATCCCATCGGTTGCAGCAGAGGCAGGATGTCCGCGAAAAGGATGGCGGCGTCCACCCCGAGGCGTTCCACGGCCATCAACGTGATTTCGGCCGTGAGTTCCGGGGTCTTGCACATGTCCAGGAAGTCCAGGTCCGATTTAAGCTCCCGGTAGGCCCGCTGGTAACGGCCCGCCTGGCGCAGCAGCCAGATTGGCGTGTAATTCGTCGATTCGCGGCGACACGCCCGGAGGAAGGCCGATTCACCCCGGGTTCCGTACGGATCGCTCTCGAAATGCCACCGCATGTCGATCCGCTGCCAGCAGGAGGTGTCCACTCCGCCATCCACGGCGGTACGCTTCTTGTTGACCAGGTATCCCGCCAGACGCGCCATGCCGGAAACCAGGGCTTCGCCGCCCGTCCCGTCGGGTTCGTAGTCGACGGAGAGATGATGGCTTCTCCAGATCTCGCTGCACGCCGGGCTTGCCGAGCCCACGGCCATCTGCCTGACGGCGTCCAGCAGGGGCTCGACGCGGCCGGTTGCAACGGCGCGGCCGAACATTGCGCGGATCTGCTCGGGTTCCGTCAGCAGCAACACGGCGATGTCTTCCCCGGCCAGGCGGTCGAGAAATGCGTCCATGCCTTCCGCGTCGCCAGCCCCGGAGACTACGGGTCTTCCGCCGCGTGCGACAATAGCGTCTCCCAGTGCTTCATCAAGGGCCGCAACCTGCAGACCGTTGTAATCCATGTCCGTCCTTTCCCGGTTGACCTGTTCTATCATACGCCCGATTCGAATGCGGAGCAATACAATAAGTAGGGTACGAAGTCGGGCAGCGGCACATCCATTCAGGGGTTGCAAGTCAGGCGCGAAAGGCGTAAATTGCGCGGGACGGCACGCAAGCCGGGCCGCGGAAATAAGGAAATATACGTATTAAAGGAGCTTACATGTCCGAATCATATCGAGTCGGCATCATAGGCAGTGGAGGCATGGGCGGTTCACACGCCCGTCACTGGACGCAGAAAACACGGACCGACGTGGTCGCGGTGGCGGACGTCAACGAGCGCAGCGCCCGTAAACTGGCCGACGAATTCGACGCGAAGCCCTATACGGATTACGAGCGCATGCTGGCGGAAGAGGCCTGTGACATCGTCAGCATCACCACCTGGCAGAACGTCCGCGCCGAAATCACCGTGAAAGCGGCGGAAGCGGGCGCAAAGGGGATCCTGGGCGAAAAGCCCATGGCGGCCAGTCTCGCGGAGGCCGACCGCATGCTGGAAGCCTGCGCGCGAAACGACGTCAGGCTCGCCATCGGCCACCAGCGCCGGTTCACCCCGCAGAACGTGGAAGCGCGGCGTCTCGTGCTGGACGGCGCGATCGGAACGCCCACAGCCATGCTGCGCAGGGACGCCCACGGCCTGCTAAACAGGGGGACCCATGAGCTCGACGAGATGATGTACGTGCTGGGCGACCCCGGGCCGGCCTGGGTGATCGGCCAGGTTACGCGCAAGACGGACCGGTGGGAACGCCGGGTGAGGTGCGAGGACCGGTGCGCGGCGATCATCGCCTTCGAAGGCGGGATCAGGGGGACCTACGAGAGCGATCTGCCCGAACCCGGACTGCAGGGGGACGTCATTTACGGGACGGAAGGGATCTTGAAACGCGGCCCCGAAGGCACCCTGCTCCTGCTGAACCGCCATGCCGGCGACTGGCAGACCATCACGCCGCCACCGGTGGAGGTCGACCAGTACGACGAGTTCATTTCCTGGCTGGACGGCCGGGTCGAAGGGCACCGCAACGACGGTGGAACAGCCCGCCTGACCATGGAGCTCATGATGGCGATCTATGAATCCGCGCGCATCCGCGACGTGGTCGAACTGCCGCTGCAGACGGGAGACAATCCGCTGGACCTGATGGTAGAGGAGGGAGCGCTGCCCGTGGAGATACACGGCCGCTACGACATACGCGCGCCGTTTCCCGAACAGACGAACTGATCCATGCTCTACCTGGTAGCCACGCCGATCGGCCATCTGGACGACATCACCCTCAGGGCGCTGGAAGTCCTGCGCGGCGTGGATATCGTACTCAGCGAAGATACGCGCAGGACCGGGCGCCTGCTCAAGCACTACGGGATCAGCGCCCGGCAGATGGCCTATCACGAGCACAACGAGCAGCGGGCCGTGCCCAAGGCCCTGGCAGCCTTGCAACAGGGCCGGGATCTCGCCCTGGTCACCGATGCGGGCACGCCCGGTATCGCCGATCCCGGCTATCGGCTCGTCCAGGCCGCTATCCAGGCCGACATACCCGTAAGCATGGCCCCGGGACCGAGTGCGCTGATTATGGCGCTGGTCCTCTCGGGCCTTCCGGTACACCGATTCACGTTCTGCGGATTTCCTCCCCGCAAACCCGGGGCCCGGCGCCGCTATCTGGAAGCGGACGCGGAACGCGAAGACACGCTCATCTACTTCGAGAGCCCCCACCGGGTGCACGCGCTCATCGCCTCCGCCCTGGAGGTGTTCGGGGACCGCAGGGCGGCTCTGGTGAACGACCTGACCAAGCTGCATGAGCGCGTAGACCGGGACTTGCTGTCCCTGCTGCTCGAAGAGACGAGAGACCGCCGGCTGCGGGGGGAATTCATCCTGCTGGTCGAGGGCCGGGCCGGGTAGTCCGGCTGGCCACGCAAGTCCGGCTGGTCACGCGGTCGCCCGGTCTTTCGCCGTCATGACCCTGGGCTGTATCTACTTTGACTGCCGCCGGCCCTTCAGCCGTTTCAACGCCTCGTCGTACTCCGTCCGGTTGTTGATATTGAAGAACATGTCCGCGTCGTGGAAACCCGCGCCTACCGGATCCAGGCGACGCACGCGCACCGATTCGAAGAATCCGGTGATCTTGTACCTGCGTGCCCTGATCCGGTCCTCGATCGAGGGGATGCAGGTGTCCCGGTACACCGCGCACAGCGGTTCCTCGCGGCCTTCGTTCACGGGGACGACGACGTCGTACCCGGACGACTGCCCGACCATGTGCTCCAGGAATTCGGGCCTGATGAAGGGCATGTCGCACGCGACACACAGGCACAGCGGCGTATTCGCCGTCCGGAGCGCGGTGTAGATGCCGCCGATAGGACCGCAGCGGGGGACCAGGTCCTGGCCGCTTTCCAGGTCGAGGAAGGCGTAGTCTTCCGGCGTATTGGTGATCAGCAACACCCGATCCGTCGCCGCGGCGACGGTTTTGCATAGCCTTTGGATCAACCGTTCGCCTTCAAACCGGCTCAGGGCCTTGTCGGAACCGAACCGGCTGCTCAGCCCCCCTGCGAGGATGACGCCTGTAACTTGTTCTCTACCGGTCACTTAGCCAGTTCTCCTCCCGGCCGTTCGATCCTCATACCGCGCCGTTCCCCACGCTTCCGGATCGCCTTTGTTCACGTCCTGAAATCCGCGATCCCGAATCCGTTTCGCCCGCTTGACACCCCCGTCCCGCCTGCGTATATTTGCAGGTAACGGGACATACGCACCGCACGTCCTGTTTCCCCGGAATCGAAACCCCGAAGGCGGCACCGAACGCTGTTGAAAGAGTAAACAAATATGTGGTTCTGGTCTCATAAGCTCAAGCTCCTCCTGGCGAAGAAGGACTATGGGGCCATTGTGCGCCTGTGCTTCGAACGCCTGGAGCGAAATCAGACCGACTACTGGACTCTGCGGGGCCTGGGGCTTGGGCTGATGTATACCGGCCGCACGAGCGAAGCCTTCGAGTGGCTCAGCAAGTGCGCCAGGGCGTATCCGCGGAAAGTCGCGGTACAGTACGACATCGGCCTGATCTACATGCAACAGGAATGCTACAGCGAAGCCCGCGGATACATGCTGAACGCACTCGAGGGCGGGTACCGCACCGACGCCCTCTTCCAGGATCTCGGCCGGATCTACTGCTATCTCGGCGAGTTCGAAAAAGCGACCAACTGCTTCCGGGAAGTCATCCGCCGTTCACCCCGGAACGGCGCCGCCTACAAGCTCCTGGGCATGGTTTACAAGCGGCGGACGATGTACGATGAAGCCGTCGCCGCCTACCGGGAAGCGCTACGATGGGACGGCGATGCTTCCGAGGTTCACATGAGTCTCGCGGAAATCTTCGTCCGGCAGGAGAAATGGGATCTCGCGATCGGCGAGTACCAGAAGGCCCTCGAACTCGACGCCACCAATTTCGCGGCCCACTATGCGCTGGGTTCCATCTTCGAAATCATGGGCGAAAACGCCCGGGCGATAGACGAGCTGCTCAAGGCGCATCGGATCGACGCAGACGACGAAAGAATCCACAAGAAACTGGAACGGCTCCTGATCAGTTGATCCTCCGACGACGCCCCAGCCGCTTCGTCATCCCGCGCCAGGCCTTCCGGTAGAGCGCGTTACAGGAAGCAGGCTATGGCCCCGTAAAAGAGATCGGCACCGGCATGAAGGTTTGAATGAAGACGAGGATCGCGAGCCAGCCCAGCCACTTGCTGCGCCTAGGCAGCGGCGCGGCATCGTCGATCGGCGCGGGATGCCTGAATCCGCTGAACCTGCCCATCAGAAGCAGCAGCGCCCCGAATACCCACCATCCGGGTGAATAGAGACCCAGCACGGCCAGCGCCAGAAAACTCACCAGCGTCAGGTTCCGCTGGAGGCGTCTCCCCCGGACCGCTCCCCCCGTGAAGGCATAGAGAATATGGCCGCCGTCCAGTTGTCCCACGGGCAGCAGGTTGAGCATGGTGACCAGGCAGCCGAACCAGGCTGCCAGCCCAACCGAATCCAGGTAAATGGTGTAATTCTCGGGCAACGGGCCGTGTATCAGGTAGGCGAGAAACTGAAAAACCAGGGGTTCGCCCAGGTACAGCCCGCCGTCCGTGGGCATGGCGTCCACCCTGGCGCCGAGCAGGCTGTAGGCCATGATTGGGACCGCCACGACGAAACCCGCCACGGGACCGGCCGCGCCGATGTCCATGAGGGCCTGCCTGTGCGGATACGGCGCCTTCGTGACGATAACGGCGCCGAACGTGCCCGGATTCGGGATAATGAAGAAGAAGGGCGAGGGAATGAAATGGGGCAGAGAGGTGCGGACGCCGTACCACCTTGCGTAAAGATAGTGCCCCATCTCGTGGGCCATGAGAATGCCGAGTACGGAAAGGGAGAAGGGCAATCCGTCCAGAAGGAGTCCCGGAAAGCTCAGGAGGGTGACAATCAACACCAGCGGCGGGACCCCGGCGTTCTCCATGATCGTCCCGGAGACGAGGGTCGTCAGCGCGGTACACGCGAACAGGATCGCGGGGCGGCGCCACTGCGTACGCTGGGCCGCCTGGCCCGCCTGGCCCGCCTGGCCCGCTTCGTCCGTTTCCGTTGGGTTCGGGGACGTATCCTGCGAGGGAAGCGGCGCCGGTTCCGGATCTGGTGCGTGTTGCATGTTACCCATCGGCCTTAGATTCCGCCTTCCCGTGACCGCGAGGTCTCTCCTACCGGCCGGAAGCGTCTTCCGACTGGCCCGCCTGTCCGGACTGGAAGAGAAACCGCTTGATCTTGCGCGTGGATGTCTTGGAGAATTCCTCCCTGCGTAGTTCCACTTCCCTGACCCGCTTGTAATCTGCGAGGTTCCTGCAGCGGTCCCGGACCTCCTGGTCGATGAGCGCGGCAAGAGAGTCGTCGTCGGCCGGCACACCCTCCTGTTCGAGATATTCGAAGTCCGGGACTACGACCGCCCGTACGTACTCTTCTCCCGTGTCGGCGTTCTCGGCGCCGAAGACCAGGACCTCGGCGATATAGGGACTGAGGACGAGTTCGCCTTCGACTTCCTCCGGATAGATATTCTTGCCCGCCCGGGTAACGATCACGTTCTTCAGGCGTCCCGCGATGTGCAGATGACCGTCCTCGTCGATCCATCCCGAATCACCCGTGTACAGCGCGCCGTCCTTGAGCACTTCCGCCGTGGCCTCGGGGTTGTTGTAATAGCCCAGCATCACGTTGTCGCCCCGGACGATGAGTTCTCCCACGCCGGTGTCGTCCGGATCCACGACCTCCACTTCCACGCCGTTTATGGGGGGGCCGACGGAGTCGGGCTTCGGAGCCTGTTCCACGCGGTGAACCGATACGACGGGCGAGGTTTCCGTGAGTCCGTAGCCCTGGAGGACGCGCAGGCCCAGGCGGTCGAAGCCCATGGCCACCTCGGGCGGCAGCGCCGCCGCGCCGGAGACGAAGAATCGGATGGTCCCCAGTCCGCCCTTCTCGCGCAGGCTCCTGAACAGGGCCGTGCCCATGCGCTTGTTGAACTTCTCGCCCAGTTTCACCACGCCCATCAGGAGATTGAACACGGTCCGCGTGACGGCGGGTTGCGTGCTGACCTTGCGCATGATCCCCTGAAACATCTTTTCATACAGCAACGGGACGCCCAGCATGATCGTCGCCTTCGAGTCTTTCATGGTGTCGACGATATCCCGCGACTTGAGGCTTCCCACGTAGGATATCATAGCCCCGTTGTACAACGGCGCGAGGAGTCCGGCGGTGCATTCGAACGTATGGTGCAGGGGAAGGACCGATACGAAACTGTCATCGGCAGAAATGGAGATAACCCGGCTGCAGGCCACCACGTTGGACATGATGTTCCGGTGGGAGAGCATCACGCCCTTGGGCTGGCCGGTCGTACCCGAGGTGTAGATCAGGACGGCCAGGTCGTCCGGACTGGCCTGGCTGTCCGGCACCGCCGCGTTCGCTTCGCTGGCCATGACTTCTTCCAGGCTCAGCACGTGTTTCAGATCGGGCAGGGTGCCGGCGATGGAATGCAGGTCGTCGCGGAAGGTATCGGAGACCACGATGGCCCGTGTTCCCGAGTCTTCGAGAATGCGCTGGTATTCCCCGGGTTTCAGCAGCCGGTCGATCGGCACGGCCGTCATCCCGTGCCCGACGATAGCCAGATAGGCGACGCCCCATTCAGGCTGGTTGTCCGCGAGCAGCGCGACCCGGTCGCCGTGCTGCAGGCCGAGGGAGGCCAGCAGCCCGGCCAGCGCGTCGGCCCTGCGGGCGACCTCCGCGCCCGTGAATTCCACGTATTCGCCTTCTCGCTTGATTCGCAGGACGACATGCTCCGCGAATGTTTCACCCAGTTGTTCCTTCAATGCCTTTATGGTAAGTGTAGTATCGGACATATTCCGCTCCCGTGCGATATCAACCCGTACGCGGCCCACCGCGTGTGAACGCAACCGCGCGCGAGAATTTAGTGAAGCGTGTCAGAACATGAATTCGAATTCAGCATCTGTTTGCCGCGATTTCGCCGACGGCGCCGACGACTTTCTCCATATCATCATAGCTGTTGTGCATGGCGCAGGAAATGCGGGCGCCGTGATATCCCCCTTCGTAGAGTCCGCGGCTATGGATGCGGTATCTCTCCCGGAGCGGCGTGCCCACGTCGGACGAGGTCATGCCGGCGATGGAAAAGGACACCATGGACGCGGAAAGGTTGCGGCTCATGGGGGTCCATACCCGAACGCCGGGGATGTCGGAAAGGCGTGTTTTCAGCCACTTCGACATGGCTGCGCCACGGTCCTCGACCAGCGGGGTGCCGATAGCGTTGTGAAAATCCACGGCCACGGCGAATCCGACCAGCGGCGCGTAGCTCTGGGTCGCGTTGTTTTCAAAACGCCTCGCGGTCAAACGCCCTCCGGAGGTGTAATACCCGAGCCCGATCTTGTCCTGCGCGGCGTCATCCACGTACAACAGGCCCGTTCCCTTGGGCGTAAACAGCCACTTGTGCGTGCTGCTCACGTAGAAGTCACCGCCCAGTTC
>JAPOYX010000075.1:28782-34040 GCA_026706345.1 Gemmatimonadota bacterium
CGCCGATCATGCCCACCGACTGGGCGCCGTCGATGACGGTAATGAGCCCTCGTTTTCGGGCCATGGCGCAGATTTTCCGGACGGGCAGGCGCCAGGCCGTCGTGCAGGTGACGTGGCAGAAGCTGAGCACCCGGGTTTCCGGCCGAATGGCTTCCTCGAAAAGTCTCACCAGTTCGTCCTCGTCCTCCGGCGGATCGTACAGATCGAGCTTGCGGATCGGGTTGCCGAAGAGCGCGTGCCGGTTCTGCCAGCAGGACCAGCCGCCGTAGTGCTCGTGGGTCGTCGTAAGGATCTCGTCTTCGGGCTTCAGATCGAGGCCGAGGGCGACGATGTTCATGCTCTCCGTCGAATTCCGCGTAACGGCGACCTCCGACGGGTCCGCATTGATCAGCGCGGCCAGCTTTTCATGGGCTTCGTTGGGACCGGGATATGTCACGCCGCCGGTATCCCCATCCTGGATCTCGGCCTCCCTCAGGGTCGCGATCTGGGCCTGCAGGACCATGTGGGGAAGGATACCGATCGTTCCGTTGTTGGTGTAGCGTATCGGGCCGGCATAGGGGAACTGGGACCGCACGGCGCGCCAGTAAGTCTCGTTGTCCGCCTTGGCCGGCCCTGCGCCGTCCAGGATATTTTTAAACTCATCAACCGTGTCCACCATCTTGAAGGACCGGCTTTTCTTTGCCGTCTTCTTACTGCCTTCTGCTTGCTTTTGCGTGGCCATTCCCGTATCTCCGTCGGCTGCGTGGATCATCGGGTCGTAAAGCGTGGAACGACAGGACCTGATGCGGCCTGGTGCGTGCCGTCTGGCTCTAGTGCCTTCCGGCCTGATCGTGCCGTCCGGCCCGGCGCTCTCGCGGCTGGGCGGGTGCGTGAGACCGACCCTGATGCGTGCCGTCCGGCCCTGGTGCGATACCTTGAAGGAAACGGGGAAAATATAGGCGAATGGAGAAACGGTCGCAAGCGGTTTCTGTCCGGCCCCCGCGGATGGATACGGCTTGACCTCAGGCGGCGTGAAAGCCTATATTCACGCGTCCATTCAAAGGGTGTTTATTGCGTACAGGAGCATGTTATGGCCGGGATGCTGATCTCCGGTGACCAGGCCATCGCCTACGGTGCCCTGCAGTCGGGTGTGGCGGTGGCGACGAGTTACCCCGGTTCACCGAGCAGCAGCACGATCGAGTTTCTGCGCGGCTTCGTGGAAAGCCACGGACTGCACGTCGAGTGGTCCACCAATGAGAAAGTCGCCTTCGAAACGGCTCTCGGCGCTTCCATCGGCGGAGTTCCCGCCCTGATGGGCTGCAAGGGCGTCGGGTTCAACGTCGCCCTGGATACCGTCATGGTGGCCAACCTGACGGACGTGGGCGCCGGGCTGGTCATCCTGCTCGGGGACGACCCGGGCGCCTGGGCCACCCAGAACGACCAGGATACCCGGCCGATCGCGTGGGGAAGCGAACTGCCCATGCTGGAACCGGCGATCCCTTCCGAAGGGATCACGATGACGCGGGAAGCCTACCGGCTGTCCCGTGAAATGCAGATGCCCGTCATCGTGCGGATCACAAAGACGTACGGCGCATTGACAGAAGAAGTCGATCTGCCCGAAATTCCCCGCTCGACCTTCGTACGGCCCCATGCATTCGAGCGGCATCCCATGCGGTGGATATCGGTTCCCGGAAACGCCGTCCAGTTGCACAGGCGGCTGCACGACCGTCTCGAATCGTTCGCGGCGCAGTTCGACTCAGCGGACTTCAACACGGTAACCGGCACGGGGAAGATCGGCATCATCGCCGCGGGCGTGATTCACACCAAGTTGATGGACGTGCTGGAGGGCGTAGACACGTCCGATCTGTCCATACTCAAGCTGTCCACCCTGTGGCCGCTCCCGGCCGACCGGATCACCGGCTTTCTTCTTTCGACGGAGAAAACCCTGGTCCTGGAAGAGAACGAACCCTTCCTCGAAACGCTGATCAAGTCGATTTCCTACGACGCAAAGATTACGACGCCGATCAGCGGCAAGCACGACAAAGCCGTCTCGCGGGAAGGGGAGCTGTTCCGCTGGCAGATCGCCGAGGCACTGGCCGGATACGTCCCCGGATTCACACCGGCACGCGTCTTTTCACCGGAGGCGGAACTGAAGCTACTGCCCAGCCAGGACGGTCTGCCGGAAAACTGTCCCTACACGCCCGTATTCGAGATCCTGCGCGAAGTGAGTGGACAGCTGGGCCTCTCACCGGTATACGTGGTGGATCCCGGCTGCGCGATCAAGATCGCTACGCCGCCCTTCGAGATGCTCGACGTGAAGTACTCCATGGGGTCGAGCATCGGCATCGCATCGGGCCTGGTGTTGTCCGGGGTGACCGACCCGGTGATCGCCGTCGTCGGGGACTCCGACTTCTTTCACCTGGGCGCCAACGCCCTGTTCAACGTGGCCCACCAGGGGTCGGATCTGCTCGTTCTCATCCTGGACAATGCCACGACGGCCCTGTCCGGATTCCAGGGCACGCCCAATCTGGGCGGGATCGATCTCGGTCGCGAAACGACGCCGCTCAGTATAGACCATATTGTGGAGGCCTGCCCTGTCGTGCTGAACGAGACCATCGATCCGTGGGACGAAGCCCGGACGCGGCACGTGCTCGAGCAAGGCCTGCGCCGGTCGGGCGTCCGCGTCGTCATCGCCCGGAGTCCCTGTCCCTACATCGAGAAGGGGGTCTGCCCGGGCTACAAAGCCGCCGCCGAGACAGCGGTGCTCACGTCGAATCCCTGACCTTCGGGACGGAAGCGGCCCAACGCGGCATCCGCAAGACTTTCCGCCGTCTCCGCACCCCGGACGGGGCTGCCTGTTTCCAACGTAATTTATCCTTGCGGGAATCGCGTGCCAGGTGTTAATTGATGGCACAATCAAGCCGCCGGTTTTCGCTTTAGCAGCGTATAGATGAAGGGGACGTGTAATGAACGAGCGCAGGATTAACGGTATACCTGTAATCGAAGTAGTCGGCAGTTTCCTGGGCGATCCCGAAGTGTCCGACTTTCATGACCGCGTACGGGAGTTGAAGTCCGAAGGCTCGACCGCGGTCGTAGTCGACCTCGGCAGGGTAAACCTCATCAGCAGTTCCGGTGTCGGCGCCCTCGTCGGCGGCGCGAAGACCCTCCGTGAGGCCGGGGGCGACCTCAAACTGGCCAACCTGAGCGAACGCACGCACAACGTGCTGGTCGTCATTACCCGTCTGGGTTCCGTTTTCAATGTATTCGACTCGGCAGAGGACGCCGCAGCCAGCTTCTGACCGGACCGCAGGACGTAGAGCCGCAGCCCTGCGCGTTCAAGCGGAAACGGCGGCTCTTCCCCGCTGAACCCCGACGAACCGGACCGGCCTGATTTGAACCTGGACCGCATCCGCCAGGAATTCCCTGTCGTCCGTCACTGTACCTACCTGAACCACGCGGCGGTGGGCACGTTGCCCGGTCGCGCCCGCGAGGCGGTACAGGCCTACGTCGCGGACTTCAACGAGTATGCCGCCTCCCATTATCCCAACTGGGAAGCGGTCATCGAAACGACGCGGGCGCGGGCGGCCCGCCTGATCAACGCCGCGCCCGAACAGATCGCCTTCGTCAAGAATACCACGGAAGGGTTGTGCTTCGCCGCCAATGGCATCGACTGGCGCCCGCGCGACAACGTAGTCCTGAACGACCTGGAATTTCCGTCCAACGTATATCCCTGGCTCAATCTCTCCCGGCTCGGCGTGGAAACACGGATGGTGGAGTCCGTGGACGGCCGGCTCCCGGTGGAATCGATCGAGAAAAGGATCGATTCGAAAACGCGCGCCGTATCCATCAGCCACGTGGAATACGGGAACGGATTCCGCAACGACATCGCGGCGATTGGCGCGTTGTGCCGTGAAAAGCGGATCGTTTTCGTCGTCGACGCCATACAGTCCCTCGGACAGACGCCGGTGGACGTGGAGGAGATGTCGATCGACATCCTCACGGCCGACGGGCACAAATGGCTCCTGAGTTCCGAGGGGATCGGCATCTTCTACTGCGCACCGCACCTGACGGAGCGGTTGAGGCTCTACGAAGTGGGCTGGAATTCGGTAGTCGACGCGGGCAACTACGATGCCTACGATCCTACGCCGGCGCCCACGGCGCGACGCTTCGAGTGCGGTTCCCACAACACACTGGGCGTACACGCGCTGGGCGCTTCCCTGGATTTGCTGCTGGAGGTGGGTATTGATACAGTGCAGGGTAGGCTGCGCTTGCTGACGGACCGGCTGGTCGCGGCATTGCGCGACGCAGGCTACCGCGTCCTGAGTCCCCGGGGCGAATCCGAGTGGTCGGGCATCGTGACGTTCAACAGCCCGGTACACGAGACCGAAGCCCTGCACCGCACGCTGCGGAGCCACCAGATCATCGGCGCGCGCCGCGGGGGCGGCATACGCATTTCACCGCACTTCTACAACACGGAAGAAGAGGTGCTTCGCGTCGTAGCGGCATTGCCCGGGCACTGACGGCAGCCGCATCGGGATTGCCCGGTCCGGTCCGCCACGTCTCGGCACCATCCCGGCCGCCGCTTCAACCCCCGACCGCCGCCGATTCCCACGCCCCTTCGATGGCCCACTGGCGTTGCAGATCGATGGATTCGTGCCCCTTGAAGGACAGGGCAAGTTCATCCGGCCGGCCTCCGACTACGCGTATGTGTTCCAGGTCGCCCACACCCAGACCGATGGCGTCCCCGTAGAAGACCGTCCCCACTTCGAGGGGTTCGAATCCCATGACCTTCGAGATGACGGCGTCCACGGCGATAGTGTCTTCCCCGGCTGCCGCCAAGCCCAGCGGTACGGTGTCGGTACCCCCCGGACCGTTGCCCTGGATGCCCACCGTACCGTCCACCACGCTGTAGTGGGGGTAGAGGTGGCGGGCCAGGCGGATCAGGTTCCTGCTGAGAGCCCGTGCCTCCTGGGGGTGGCGCCGGTCGTGGTGGGTCGTATAGCCGTGTACCTTGATACGGTCTCTTTTCAGTATCGTGCCCATGATGAGGTTCTTCAGCGCCAGGGTGACCATGGCGCCGTCGTGGGTCTTGGCCACGGCGACGGAGATGACGCAGGGACAGTCCAGCACGGTGCGCGGCATCCGCACCGTCGTCCAGGTGCCGTCCACCATGTACACCCGGGTGTTGCGCCAGCGCGTTTCCTGGTTCAGATCCACCAACTCGATGGGGATGTCGTATTCGTCGGGGATGTCGGCGTAACCCATGTGGCGGAAGCACT
>JAPOYX010000076.1:0-284 GCA_026706345.1 Gemmatimonadota bacterium
CTTCCCTTACAGACCGACCACCCACTGGCCGTCGTTGATATGCAGGTCCATGCCAGCCTTCAGCATTTTCAACTGTCGGTTGAAACCGAGATTGCTGTCGGTGTTGTATTCCTTGTCCCGGTAGGCGTAATTGATCCGAGAGACCAACCGGTAGCGGCTGCCGATATCCAGCGTGTAGAGCAAATCCAAGCTATACGTCCAGGTCGGCGCGCGCGGCGGTTCCAGGTTCTTGTCTTTACGGTCCACCGCGCCATCGCGGTTCAGGTCGAATTTCACCTCGGCAT
>JAPOYX010000076.1:294-2201 GCA_026706345.1 Gemmatimonadota bacterium
GTCGATATAGCCCATCGCAGCTCGCAGTATGAGGTCTTGGGCCAGCGCAAAAGAGCCTGCCAGTTCAATCCCGAAAATATCGGTATCCGCAGTGTTACGGATCACCTGGGCGAAGCCCCCGTCGGGCAGGCCGAATGCGACTTCGCGCTGCATGTCTTCGATCTGACTGAAGAAAAGAGCGCCGCTGAGACGGGCGCGCCCACCGATGGTGCTTTTGAAGCCCAGTTCGTAATTGTCGATCTGCTCTTCATCAAAGGGGCCGGGGCCAATGTCGGGATGGGTGTTACGTAGATTATAGCCGCCGGAACGAAAGCCGCGCGTCCAGTGGGCATAGATCAAAGTGTCGTCATCGTATCGGTAGCTCAGCCCGACCTTGGGCGACAGATTGGTCCAGGTTTCTGTGTCTCGGAAATCGCTTGGACAGGCCGGACCATGCACGATATTGCACGGTATGAGGTCCAAGACAATGGTGGTGACGTCGGCTTCTTTTTCTTCACGGGAGTAGCGCAGCCCGGTGTTCAGCGTCAGCCAGTTGGTCAGGTCGTAGTCCCCGGCCATGAACACCCCCAGCGTGTCCACGTCGTACAGGCCACCACCGTTCTGCACTCTGGCTCTGCCTGAGGGGTCGTCCGTCAACTGACGGCGCTCATGGTAATCGCTCGCATTGGTAAAATAGTATAACCCGGTGACCAGTTGCAGACGATCGAAAAACACCCCGGTGTAGCGCAGCTCGTTGAGCTAGACTGTGCCGCACGGAGCTGAGTCTCCGCGGTGCGTATGGCAGTTGTAGAAGCCAATTCATCCACGGAATTCAGGGCATCGACCTGCGCGTCCCGCCAGCCAAAGATGTTGGTGACCGTACCGTTGCCCAGTACCACGGCCCAATCCAGTCTCGTACTCAAAACGTGCATCCTCGTGTCCAGGAAGCCATCGTTGTTGACCGAGAAGTCGTGACTCCGACGGTCGAAGCGGACGGTGTTCTGGACCGCAGCGCCATCGCCGTCGCGGTCCTGATACTCGTAACGGAGCGTCAGACTCAGCGTGTCCAGAGGTTGCCAGGAGAGGACCGGCCGCAGCATGAGGGTGTCCCGCGCGCCGAACGCCCGGTCGTCGTACTCGTTCTCGAACCAGCCCTGATCCTGATTGGAATAGATCGTGAAGCGGGTACGCAGGGTGTCGGTCAGCGGGGCGTTGAACGTACCCGAGACGTACATATTCGGGGCTTTGCCGCCGCCTTCGACCGCGCTGCGGACCGTAGCCTCATAGTGGTCGGTGGGAGTTTTGGTGTTGACCAGGACGGCACCGCCCACCACGTTGCGCCCGAACAGAACCCCTTGCGGACCGCGTAAGACCTCGATGCTGTCCAGATCGAAGGCATCGTACAGCACCCCCGCGTTCGTTCCCAGGTAGATGCCGTCAACGAAGACACCGACCGTCGGATCGATGGACGGAATCGAGCTGTTGATACCCAGGCCGCGAATGGAGAAGTTCGCGAAACCGCGCGCCAGACCGATGTCATCGAAGGCCACATTGGGCATGGTGATCGTCAGGTCGCCCAGGTCGTGGAGCTTGAGGGCGTCAATCTGCTCGGAATCGAAGGCCGTCATTGACACCGGCACGTCCTGGATCATCGCCTCCCGCTTAAGGGCGGTGACCACCATCCCTTCCAGAGGCGTAACCTCTGTCGCTGGGGCAGATTCTTGCGGGGCAGTCTTGCCGGCGTCCGGCTGCGTATCCTGGGCCACTGCCGGGAGGGTGAGGAAGACGGCACTCAGTACCGTAACAAACGTCAGGTTCCGGACAGCAGACCAGTTTGCCGTCCAGAGCCTGGGAGTTTGATTGATAAAGTGCATGCGCCCTCCGATCTCAGGCATAATAATCCTTATCGGAGAGGATTTCTTACTGAT
>JAPOYX010000077.1 GCA_026706345.1 Gemmatimonadota bacterium
GTCCCGGCCAGGGAACGGAGAACAGCGGCATGAGTCCCTGGGATTCGAGGCGATCACTGATGAACGGCAAGGTCAGTTCGTACACCTTCCAGGCGGTCAGGTAGCCCTGCGAGAGAAACGGAATGCCATCGACCTCGAAGAACGGGTCTTCGGCACCGTAAGCCGAGAGCAGGATTTCGCCTGCCTGGACCTGGGCGGTCTGAATGCCGCGCTTTATTTCCGGCATCTTGAGCAATGATGCGCCCGTGTGAAGAGTGATGACAAGCGCGCCGGCGGTCATTTCTGCCACGTCTTCTGCGAACATGGCAATATTTTGCGTGTGGAAGTTCTCGTCCTGGTATGCTGTCGCCAGGTTCCACTGGGTCTGAGCCATGGCAGTTTGGCCTGTCAATGCAATTGCTGCGAATGCGGCCGTCGCAGCGCCCGAAGGAAGTATACGCATTTCATTCACCTTTCTCTGGTTGGGCCTGGGTCAAGCGCGGAGCTGCCCAGATCACGTTTGCTTGGCAGTTCCGGTCGCCACGGAAGCCCTCCGGGTCTTCTGACCGCATTCGCGCGACGCGGGTTCTCCGGCCACCTGTGCACGGAGACTCCAAGTGGTGTAACGATATTTCCTTCGGTGTTCGCTTGCCAGCAGATTTTCCAGGAAGTTCCAATCGACAGACTAAGGTGCGGAAGATGGTGGAAACGGCCCGAAGCGTGACGGAAGACCAGGTTCCCGTGGGGGAGTTCCTGGCCATCCCCAGGGGAAGAGCGTTTGATCCGCTACGGGTGATTGGCGTGACCGAACTGGCACGAATTTCCGATGCCCAGGCCGGTGGAGAGTTCAGCTGACGCAAGGCATGAAGCTCTTGCGAGACACCGACACGCCTTGGTGCCGGCATCGCCGTTTTGATCCTTTGCACTGGCCGCCGCGGCCTGAAGCCTGCCACGATCGGTGTTTCCGGTCGGAACAGGTAAATCCCCCGGGACTGAACCGCATCGGTCCGGATTCAATCTGATCGGAAACGGCCCTGGCGATCAGTCCTGCGTGTCTCAATCACTGGAGCCGGGTCGCCGAGTTTTCTCTTCCAGAATGCCAGCGTCTCCTCGAGATCACCCTTGACCTGAAAGTAGCGGTTATGCGGAACCGGCACGGACAGGGCGAGGATATCGCCGTTCCTGTCAGGCAGCGCGAAGCCGACTGCGCAGATCCCCTCGGTATGCTCGTTTTCGTCAAACGCCAGTCCGCGGGATCGCACCTTGTCGATGTCTTCCCGGATCTCGGTCATTCGCGAGGACGAGGACTCAGGGTTTCCCAGCTCTGCTGAAATCAGGTTGGCAGCCTCTTGTCTCTCCAGGCATGCCAGTGCCGCCTTTCCATTGGCGGTATCGGTCAATGGAAAGGTCTCCCCGATGCTGGAAACGGCACGTAACCTGTGGGTGCCGACGACCTGGTCGATGAACAGCATTCTGCCGCCTCTCAGGATTGCCAGGTCAACCGTTTCGCCGGTTTCATTGGAAATCGTCCTCATGGCCTGCCGCAGCCGGTCGGCAAGGCCGAAGCGCGAGGAATTCGCCAGGCTCTGGATTCCCGGGCCGAGTCGAAAACCGCCGTTCGCCCTTTCGGGAGAGACGAATCCTTCCAGGGTCAAGGCGCCCACAATTCGTTGTACGGTGGACCGGGGCAACTCGACCTGATGGGCAATCTGGGCGAGACTTTGGCCCTCGGGACTCCGGCCGAGGTGACGAAGAATTTCGGCTGCTCGGGATATCACCTGGACCCCCGGGGATTTCCGGATTTCGTTCATCTTCTCTCGCCCGACATGTCGGTCACTGCTGGAACCGAACCGGTATGCGCTTAGCATTCGGATGCCCATGAATCAATACTTGACTGTATCGCGATACAGATGTACCATGATACGGAACAAACAGCCTGACATTCCGGAGGAGATGATGGCGATAACGATCCGCGGCATAGAGTTCCAGGAGAACACCAGCAATGACATGGGACTCGTGTTCTACAATCTCAGTCACCGCTACGGGTTTCAGTGTCCGAACTGGCCGTACTTCCGCGATGTCCAGATCGAGCGGAAACATTACATGGCGAAGTCCGGCGTCCTGTCGCAAACGATCACGACCACGATGCATGTCACCACGCATATCGACGCCCCGGCCCACGTCGTTCAGGGCACGCCCTTTATCGACGAGGTTCCATTGCCGCATTTCTTTGGCTCCGGGATCGTCGTTTCCATACCCAAACAGAAATGGGAATCGATCACGGGCGACGATCTCGAAAGTGCCTGCGGCCACGCCATCCGCAGGAATGACGTCCTGATCATCAACACGGGCTGGCACCGGCAATACGACGACGGTGACTACTTCCCGTATTGCCCCGGCCTCGTGCCGTCGGCGGCCGACTGGATGGTCGAGAAAGGAATCAAGGTCGTCGGTCACGACACGCAGGCGAATGATCATCCGCTGGCGACCGCGATCGGACCGCAACGCAACGGACCGATACTGCCGCATCTTGAGGCGGAATACCGCGAATGGTCGGGTGGACGTGACTGGAAAGAGGACTTTCCTGATTGGGAGCCTGTCCATAACAAGCTGTTTTCAAATGGTATTCTCGGAATTGAAAATGTCGGGGGAGACCTTGACGCCGTAACCGGAAGGAGGTGCACCTTCGCCTTTTTTCCGTGGAACTGGGATCGAGGCGACGGGTGCATCATCAGGCTCGTCGCAATCGTCGACAAGGGGCAGACTTACCGGATCGAACCCGGAGAGGCGTTCTGATGCTGGTCAGGCGATTCGGGGATGCGGCCACCTACGAGGCTCCCAACCATCACGGTGTGTCGGGATTGCGCCTGCAGGGGTTCGAGGACGGTGGCCCGGAGAACCAGTGGGTGGGGTTTTCGCAGTTCCTGCCGGGTGGCGGGGCCGGCCCCGACAGTACGCCCTTCGAGAAAGTCTATGTCGTGCTTGAAGGTGAAATGACTGTCGTCATTGGCGGAGAGGAGACCGTCCTCGGCGCAATGGACAGTTGCACCATTGCACCGAACGAAGTTCGACTGATCGAAAACCGCTCCAACAATGTCTGCAAGATGCTCGTCGTCATGCCCTATCCGGGTGGCAAGAGAGAGGAGTCAGGCTGATGCAGTCCGAGAACCCTCACGCGCTTTTCGACATTTCCGGCAAGGCAGCATTGATTACCGGCGCATCCGGCGCATTCGGGGCGGTGGCAGCACGATGCCTGTCCGGTGCAGGATGCAGGGTTGCCCTTGCGGGCGGGAACCTCGCGAAGGTCGAGGAGATTTCCGCCGCGTGCACGGGACCAGCCATCGAGATCAATTCCCGGCCCGATTCCGAGGAGTCCTGTGCCGGGATGGTTGAACGGACAGTGGCGGAGTTCGGACAGCTCGACATACTCGTCATTGCATCCGGAATGAACAAGGTTGCCTTGATCGACGAAATGCCGGCAGAAACCTTTGGCGCGATCATCGATGCCAACGTCACCCAAAGCTGGCTGATCGCCCGTGCGGCGACCAGGCAAATGAAATCCCAGGGGCGCGGAGGCAAGATCGTCCTGATGTCGTCTGCCAGGGGACTGCTGGGCCATCCGGCCGGATACACGGCCTATTGTGCATCGAAGGCGGCGGTTGACGGAATGACAAGGGCTCTCGGCTGCGAACTTGGCGCGACCGGAATAACGGTCAATGCGATTGCGCCGACGGTGTTTCGATCGCCGCTGACGGCGTGGATGTTCGAGGATTCCGAAAACGCGAAAAAGGTGCGGGAAGGGTTCCTCACGCGCGTTCCAAAAGGCAGACTGGGAGAGCCGGACGATCTGGCCGGGCCACTCCTTTTCCTGTGTTCAGGGGCGTCCGACTTTTACACCGGACACATTCTTTACGCAGATGGTGGATATACGGCCGGCTGAGCAATGACGGGGGCACGGCAAATCGCTGTGATCGGCGCCGGCCTCATGGGCCACGGGATCGCGCTTGCCCTGGCCGACGCCGGTCACGAGGTTCGGATAACCGATCCGTCGTCCGATGCACGTGACAGCGCCCGGGACCGGATTGCCGAAAGCCACAGGCTCATGGGGGCGAGCGACGATGAGGTCGAAAGAACGGTCGGCCGGGTCGAAATCTGCACGACTGTCGACGCAACGGTCGCGGATGCGGGGTTTGTGTTCGAGGCGGCGCCGGAACAGCTCGAACTGAAACAGGCGCTTTTCGCCGAGATCGAGATGCACGCCCCGCCTGATGCAATCCTGGCATCGAATACGGATTTCCAGCATCATGGGGCGCGTTTCGGCGCGCCACCGGGCACTTGGCACTCACTGGTGGAACCCGCCCCATATGCTGCCGCTGGTGGAGATCGTGAAAACCAGGTGGACCGGTTCCAATGCGGCAGACTCCATGTTCGCGTTACTTGTTTCCTCGGGCAAGTCTCCGGTCATGGTCGAAAGGGATGTGCCGGGATTCATCGGGAACCGGCTGCAGCACGCGCTCTGGCGAGAATCCATTGCCCTCGTCGAAAAGGGAATCTGTACTGCCGAGGCCATCGACACGGTCGTCAAGGGGAGCTTTGGCCGTCGCCTGGCTGTGCTCGGTCCAATGGAAAACGCCGACCTCGTCGGTATCGAATTGACCCAGGCCATCCACGAGCGACTGCTTTTCGATCTCGACAGGTCCGAATGTCCGTCGCCCCGCCTGCAATCGCTCATCGATGAAGGGCGAACCGGGATGGCCGCCGGTGCCGGGTTCAGGAGGTGGGAAGACGGGGACCTGGGCGCCACCAAGCGCCGAATAGCGGTGCATCTCAGGAAACTGGATGCCATACTCAACCAATAATGATCCGACTCAGAGGAGGAACGACCATGAAACCAGTATCGACCCGACGCCAGGCACTGGGAGGAATGGCCGCTGCCATTGCCGCGCCGTCACTGCTTGCATCCGGCCGGGCGTATGCTGCCAACCCGACGATTCGTGTGGGTCATGTCAGCCCGCGTACCGGACCCTTGGCCGGATTCGCCGAAGCCGACGAATTCGTGCTGAAGGGCATCGAGGAAGCATTCGCTGCCGGACTCGAGAACAATGGCAAGTCCTACGGTGTCGAGATCATCTCGAAGGACAGCCAATCGAATCCGAACCGCGCCGCCGAAGTTGCAGCCGACCTGATTCTCGGAGAAGAGGTCGACATCATCGTGGCTGCCTCGACGCCGGATACAACGAATCCCGTCGCGGACCAGGCCGAGATCAACGAGGTCCCCTGCATTACGACCGACTGCCCGTGGCAGCCTTATTTCTTCGGGCGCAACGGCAATCCGGCAGAGGGTTTCCAGTTCACCTACCATTTCTTCTGGGGTCTAGAGGATGTCATCGCCAACTTCCTCGATCTCTGGGAAAATTCCGGCGCGGCAAAGAACGTTGCCGGTCTTTTTCCGAACGATGCAGACGGTAATGCCTGGGGGCATCCGGAACTTGGCTTTCCAAAGCCGCTTGCGGAGCAGGGATTCGCGTTGACCGATCCCGGCCGTTACCAGCCGCTCAACGACGATTTTTCCAACTACATAGCCGAGTTCAAGGAAGCGGGCTGCGAAATCGTCACCGGCAACATGATTCCTCCGGATTTTGCCACGTTCTGGGCCCAGGCCGCACAGCAGGAGTTTCGGCCGAAAGTCGTCACGATCGGCAAGGCGCTGCTGTTCCCGTCGGTCATCGAGTCTCTCGGTGACCGGGGCGACGGGCTGACCTCCGAAATCTGGTGGACTCCGTCGCACCCGTTCAACTCGTCCCTGAGCGGTGAAAGCGCGCAGGTGCTTGCCGACGGTTACTCGAACGCAACCGGACGACCCTGGACGCAACCGATCGGCTTCAAGCATGCGCTGTTCGAAGTTGTCGCGGATGTCATCGGCAGGTCAGCCGACCTCGAGGATCCCGCTGCGACCCTGGAGGCGATCAGGACGACATCGCTCGCGACCATCGTCGGTGACGTTGACTGGGCCCAGGGCCCGGTGCCGAACGTGACCAAGACGCCGCTCGTGGCCGGGCAGTGGCAGAAACAGGGCGACCGGTTCGAACTCGTCGTGACGACCAATACCTTCGCGCCGCAGATTCCGGTCGGCGGTTCGCTCAAGCTGCTGAGCTGACGGAAGACAGGCGCGTTGTCCTCGCTTTTCTCGGTTTCGGAACTGAGGAAGTCATTTGGCGCCGTCGTGGTCGCCGACGGGACGAGTTTCGAGGTCCTCGCGGGCTGCTGCGGGGCTACCGCGGCGCCGTCTCGGTGCTGGGCCGCGACCTCGC
>JAPOYX010000078.1 GCA_026706345.1 Gemmatimonadota bacterium
GGTATTCCCGGCAACGGTCCAGGGTATCGTCCGGCAGCCAGGAACCGGTCAGTTCATTGGCCTTCTCACCGGCGTACACTTCCAGCCAGTGGATTTCCCGCGCGCCGTTATAAGCCTTGGCAACCGCGGCGTCCAGCACCTGCCTGGTTGCGCGCCAGACATCGGGACCGATACCGTCTCCTTCGATAAACGGAATAACCGGATTATCGGGGACCTGCAATCGTCCGTTCTCGATGGTGATCTTTTGCCCTTCGGGGTGTAGCGATCTCGCTGCGGTAGCCACTTTTTATATCTCCTTGGAAGTCATCTTCTAACAAATCTTTGCAATAGCTTACCACATCATGCCAAGTTTCCGACTATGGAAAACCCGCCCGCGATTCATCCTCCAGCATCGGGCCGATGACTTCCATGGGCCAGCGGGCTTCACCGAACACGTCGGCGGCGTTCATACGCAATGTAGGGTCATCCGGGCCGGCGTCGTATAACTCGTAAGTCCCTTCCATACTTAACCCGAAGACGACACGGCGGATGTTGGCCCAGACAATGGCGGCGGCGCACATGGGGCAGGGTTCGGCGCTGGCATACAGTGTGGACGATTTAAGCTGCCCAGGTTCGAATTTCCTGGATGCGGCCCGAATCAAGTTCATTTCCGCATGCGCGGTCACGTCCCTGTCGGTAACTACCGAGTTCTGCGCCGCCAGTACCGGTTCGCCGTCCGCATTCACCAGCAACGCCCCGAAACCGTGATTGCCCCGTTCAAGAGCCCTGGCAGCCTCCCTGAAGGCTACGCGCAGGTAGTGTTCATCTACGTTTTTCATCAGCATAATCTCCCGATTTAACACAGCGTTCTATGAACTCCTGCCCGGTCATCACGTCGCCGAACTGCTGGATGATGGTCTCCAGCGTGGCCTGGTGTTCGCGATCGGACAGGGTAGAGCAGCAGTCCTCGATCAGGACCACGTTGAAATCCAGGTCGAAGGCAGTGCGCGCCGCGGTCTCGCAACAGATATTGGTTTTTGTCCCGGCTATCAGCAGGGTTTCGATGGCGCGGCTGCGCAACACCCGTTCCAGTTTCGAGGCGCCCGGAGAGAGGCAACCGTAACGGTTCTTGACCAGGTGGATGTCGTTCTCATCCGTTTCCAGTTCGTGCCAGAGCTTGCCGCCTTCCTGTCCCGGCGCCATGTACTGCATGGTGCGCTCGCGCACCTCGCCGGAAACCATGTTATTGAAGAAATTCTCCCACTCGGATTTACCGCCGTTGCAGTGGAATTCACTGACGATCCAGATCACGTCGCCACCCCGGTCGCGTAGTTCCGCGGCCAACCGGTTGATATTGCCGATGGTCCCGCGGCTGAGCGGCACCTCGGCCGGCGCCCCCGGTTTGCAGAAGGCGTTCTGCATATCGATCACCACCAGCGCGCACGTTGCCGGCTCGAAGCTGTCATAAAGATGGAACCGCCCGCGCCGCTTCATAACCCGCTCGACGATCTCATTACTTATTCCTATGTTGTGCATATCACTTTACCTGTTTTATCCGCAGATGACGCAGATTAGCGCAGATAAAATGAATCAAAAAATAATCTGCGTAAATCTGCGTCATCTGCGGATTAATAATCTGTCATTCAGGTACGGGTCGCCTTGCATGGCAGTCTCCGTATCCACCAGGATGCCGCAGCCCGGGCATGAGAACGAGCGCAGCAATACGTCGCCGCCGCTGGAATAGGGTCCGCCCAGGCTGTGCATAGGCGTTTCCTGCACACTCGCGCTTTCCTTCCAGTTGCCGTCCGCTCCCCCCAGGCTCTGACCGCAGCGTTTGCAGGTGACGGGCGCGCCTGCAACAGGCGCGGATTGCCCGCCGTTCTTTCGTTGCGCTACCAGTTCGGTTCTCTTTTTCTCTGTAAGGGATGGCTCTGCTTCCCCTGTACCGGTATCGATAATTACGCCGTATACTGATTCTGCAAATTCCGGGGAGGTCAGGCCGTCCCGTATGTCGCGGGCCACGTCCTGCGGCGGGCGCGACAGGGGATCACCGTAGCCGCCGCCGCCATTCCACCTGACATAAAGCGCGTCCTTGCCCATCAGCGGGAATACACCCCAGTCTACCTCCTGCTGTTCGCCAGGTATTGCGTCCTCTTTTGCTCCATTGTTCTTGACCCATATGTAGGCATTGGGCGATCCCGGATAGCCGCCGGCCAGACCTTCGCTCATGGGGAACTTCGAACCTTTGCCGGAGACCACGTAATGCATCCCGCCGTCCGGCGCATCGTGCGGCACGAAGGACAATTCCATGCCGACGCCGCCGCGGTAACGCCCCGGGCCGCCGGAATCCTTGAGACGCCGGCGATACAGGTAGCGGATCGGGAAGGTGTATTCGACGGTCTCCACGTTGGCCATGCGCGAGATGGGGTTCGGGATCTCCCCGCCCACCTCGATGCCGTCCGCCCAGGCCCGGGCGCCGCCGGCCCCGGCGAAGGTCTCGGTGAGGATGCCGATCGCCAGCTTGTTGTGCTGGTTCTGACCGAACAGGAACACCGCGAAATGGTTGGCGTGCCACACGGCCGAGGCTTCCGGGGCGTATTTTTCACTGGCGCTGAGCAGCTTGCCGATGGTAGTGCAGGCCGCGTTGTTGACGGATTGTATGGCTCCCACGGTGGCGACGGAAACCGGCGCCGGGCGCGTGCAGTTCACGATGGTCCCCTCCGGCGCAATCATGGTGATGGGACTGATCACGCCTTCATTCCAGGTGATGTCGTAGCACAGCAACGGGAACAGGGGCGCGAACAGCCCGCCCAGGGAGGCCCACCTGGTGCAGTTGATGGCATAGCGGCTCTGCTCGCTGGAGCCTGTGAAATCGAAGTTGAGCGAATCGTCCCGCTTGGTCATGGTCAGTTCGACCCGGTAGATCTCGTCCTTTACGCTCAGGTACTGGCGTGACTGCCATTGGCCGTCGGGCAGTTCCCGCAGCCGGGCGCGCAGTTTCTCCTCAGACCTGGTAATCAGTGTTTTGCAGGTCTCATCGACGGTCTCGAAACCGTATTTTTCGATGAGGGCCAGCATCCGTTCCCGGGCTACGTTGTTGCAGGCGATCATGGAATTCAGGTCCAGCGCCACCATGTCCGGGGAACGCACCATGTTGAGGAAGGTGTCCATGACGGCCCGGTTGATCTCGCCCTTCTCCACCAGCCGTATCCCCGGAGAACTGAAGCCTTCCGTATAGATGTTTTCCGCATCGGGGCAGAAGCCGCCGGGGTTGGTGGCGCCGATATCGTACACGTGTACGAAACAGGCGCTCCAGGCCACCAGTTCTCCCCGGTAATGGATGGGCGCCACCAGGTACACATCCGAGGTATGCAGGGCCGCGGTGTAGGGATCGTTCAGCAGGAACACGTCGCCGGCGTGGATGTCTCCCCGGAAGCGCCGGATGATGGACTTGCACGCCTCCGCGGCGCTGGTCAGGTGGTGCAGGAACCCGACGCCGCCCATCAGCAGGGTGCCGTCCGCCCGGTACAGGGACACCATCAGGTCGTGGCCTTCGTTGGTGATGGCGCTCCCCGATACGTTCTTCAGGGTAATCACGGCCTCGTCCACGACCCGGAACAGGCGGTGGCGGATGATCGAAAAGGTGATCGGATCAACCATTACTTTACCTCAAGTCGATGATGATATTTTTATACCCGTCCATCTGCCCCTGCTGGCCGTCCTGGATCACGATAGTGGTGATCGGTGTATGGATTACGGCCGGACCTGCAATGATATTACCGGGCTGCAGTTTTTCAAAATCAATAACGTCGGCTTCGGTCAGACTGTCGTAGCCGTTGACGAATATCCTGCGCCGTCCTGTAAGGGCCGCGTTCGGAGATGAACCTGCATACGCCTGCGCGGCAACGTCGGGGCGGTCTATTCTGCCGGCGGCGCTGAGCCGGAACTGGGTCATCTCTATCCCCGCGTCACGGTAGGCGGAGCCTTTGCCGTAGCGGTTTTCATACAGCGTTTCAAAATCATTGATCAGTTGTTCCAGACCTTCCTCGTCCAGTGGCGTGGCGGCGCGCACCGGCGTGATAATCTCGTGAACCTGCATGGCATAGCGGAACCCGACGGACCACCTGAAGCTCATTTTGTCCGGCGGGAAGCCCTCCTGATCCAGCATGTGCGCGGCCTCCTTCAGCATGGGTTCGTAGATGGCGTTGATTTCTTCCGCCGGACAGGGCGCGGATTTGGTCAGGGTCGCGCTGTAATCGTGCATCACGTCGGTACTGGCGAGTCCGAAGGCGCAGTTCACCGATGCGGTATACGGCACGATAACCCGTTGCACGCTCAGCTCCCGGGCGAACGCACTCGCCAGTATTGGGCAGGTGCCGCCGAACGCGTGCAGCACGAAATCCCGCGGGTCCAGGCCCTGTTCCACGGTAATCTTGTGAATCAGGTCGGTGACCTGCGCGTTGGCGACGCGAAAGATGCCGATTGCCGCTTCTTCCACGGGCAGTCCCAGGGGTTCCGCGATCTGTTCCCGGAACAATCGGACCGTGTTTCCCGGATCCAGGGTCATGGCGCCGTTAAGGAAATGTTGCGGGTCGATATAGCCCAGCAGCAGCAGCACGTCGGTGAGGGTTGGCCGGGTCCCGCCGAGACCGTAACAGATCGGCCCCGGGTCGGCCCCTGCGCTGCGGGGTCCCACCAGGGGCGCGCCCGTACCCTGTTCCAGGGTGATCAGGCTGCCGCCGCCGGCGCCGATGGACGCCACGTCGATCTTCGGCACCGAGTAGTGGAACCTGTCGATCAGGGGTTCCCTGGCGTACTCGATTTCGCCGTCCTGGATAACGCCCACCTTGAACGTGGTGCCTCCCATGTCCGCGGCGATGATGTTCTCATCGCCCATGCCGTCGCCGAGGAATTTGCTGCCGATGACCCCGGCAACGGGACCGCATTCCACCATGTTCACCGCCCGCCCCGCGGCCTGTTCGGCCGGCAGCAGCCCGCCGTAGCCCTGCATGACCAGCACCGGACCCCGGTAATTATATTGACCCAGCAGTTGTTGCAGGTTGCTGATGTAACGGAGTTGCTGGGTTCTCCTCATGTCCCGGTTGACCACCCGGCCGGCGTAAGCGTTGATCACGGTGGTCGAAGTGCGCTCGTATTCGCCGGGCACCGGCGCTATTTCGCTGGATATGGAGACATGGACGGCCTCATCCCGCGCCTTGATGATGGAGCGGATGCGCTGTTCATGGACCGGGTTGGCGAACGACCATAACAGCGCCACCGCGATGGACTCCACCTGCCGTTCATCGAGCAGGTAGTCGACGGCCTGCCCGACCTCGTCCTCGTCCAGTTCGCGGACAACCGCGCCCTTGTAATCCACCCGTTCCGTCACCCCGCGGATCAGCCCGAACGGCACCAGCGGGGTCGGCCGGTCCGTGGCGACCGGGTGTTTGAGGCCCTCTTCCGACAGGCCGGACCAGCGCCCGTAGGCGCCCCGGGTAACCAGCAGGGTGTCTTCGAAACCCGCCGTGGTGATCAGGCCGGTGCGCGCGCCCTTGCGCTCCAGCAGGGTGTTGTCGACGACCGTGGAACCGTGGATGAACAAGGTG
>JAPOYX010000079.1 GCA_026706345.1 Gemmatimonadota bacterium
ACCGGCATCTCATACGTAATCGCATGGTGACGGCCGGTCGCCGTCACCGGGCCGCGTCGCCGTCATCGGCCGCGTCGTCGTCATCGGCAGCGTCGGTGTCATCCGGTCGGGTGCCGTCTGGCCTCACCCCGCGTTCGGCCTGAACGACCAGGTTGCCTTACCCGTCCTGTCTACGGTGAGGCGGCAGGCGGGGCCGAAGGTGTGGGTTGTGGTGACGGAGACCGGTTGCGTTTTCATGGCAAAGGCGCTGATGCCGAAACCGTCGCCAAAGGACCCGGTTGCCGCGGGCTTGGTACGGTCGGCGCCTGCACCGGTAGGGCCGATCCGGGCTGACCATTCCACCAGAATATCGATGTCCGGTCCGCGGAAGTTTACGCGTTGTTTGGTGGCTGAGGGTGCGGACTCCGATCGATCCGCAGCCATTCCGGACGTTATCCCCTGCCCCAATACCGTGGCATCGTCCACACTCCGTTCTACGGGGCTGTCCAACTTCGTTGCAACATATCCATACACCCCCAACTCAGCCTCGAGCAAGTCCGCCTCATCGGGTGGCAGGGTCACGGTGACCGAGGTGATATCCCGAAAGAGCCGGTTGGGCAATTCGTCGCCGATGGCGGAACGGTAACGGGTCAGGAACCCGCTTCTGGCGATGCCGGCCGTACCCGCATCAGGCTTTTCCGGGGGAAGGTCCGGCGTCCAGCGGTTCAGGAACACGGGATCGTATTCCATCACCCAGGAGATCAACCGGGCACCGTCTTTCCGGGGTATATCGACCGTCCAGAACCAGGGGACGTCCTGGCCCCGGAACCTTCTCTTCCGCTTGAACAGCGTGATATCCCGTGTCAATTCCCTTTCCAGGCGGCCGGCGAGTTCCTCTGATCCGCCCTCCTGCTCTATGCCGAAAGCGAGGGCATCGCGGGGTGCCCATGAGGTCCTGTCCGGATTCATGAACTCGAAATAGGTATCGCGGCCGTAGTAGTACCGGCCGGTCCAGGACATGCCCGTGGCCTGGTCGTGGGTCGTCCGCTCTTCGGAACAGGCGAAGTGTTCGTTCAGAAACCCGGACGCGCCGATGGAATGGTAAGTGTCCGTGTCCAGAAAGATGAGCAAGTGGTTCAGATAGACAGGTCGCATGGTTCAGACGGGATACTGGGGATCATCGGCTGCCGAAAGATCCGCGGGGCTGTTCAACATGCCCCCGGCATCCGGAGGCACGACCTCGTGATCGACCAGGGGATCGCCCGTGGACGCCATCCAGCGGTCCAAACGGGCGCGCATGTCACGTAACACGCCCGCGGATTCGGGCCGGTCGGCCAGGTTGTTGGTTTCGGTCGGATCGAAAACGGTGTCATAGAGCCGTTCGCGCGGGACAACTCTGTCGCGCCAGCCCTGCTCGATCAGGGTCGACTTCGTGATCGATGCGTCGCAGTTCGTCATGACGGGAAGCTCGCGGCCGCCGTATCGCCGGATGTACTTCCAGCGGTGGGTCCGCACGGCCCGCTGGGGCTCGTAGGCCGCGTGGTAGTTCACCTCGGCAAAGACTTCTTCCCGGATTTCCGTGGATTCACCCTGTACCAGGGGATCCAGTGAAACGCCCTGCAGCCAGTGCGGCCGTTCGATTCCGGCCAGATCGCACAATGTCGGGAAAACGTCGATTTGGCTCACCATGCCATTGACGACCTTGCCGCCGCTGTATCCCGCGGGTCCGCGCATGATGAGCATGACGCCCATACCGTGGTCGGTGAGATGACACTTCATCATGGGGAAGGCGATACCATGATCGGTGGTACAGACGACCAGAGTATTATCCCGCCGCCCGTACCGGTCGATCGCCTCCAGCACGCGCCCCATCTTTCGGTCGAGGGTACGGGCGGCATCGATGAAGAGGCCCATGTCCCGCCGTAGATCGGGGGTGTCCGGGAAAGGCGCCGGCGGGTGCACGAAACGGGGATCGGTCGGCGCTTCCCCTTCGGGCTGCGGCGAGAAGCCCGCTCCCCTGCGATGGGTTTCTCCGAAGCCCACGTCCAGGAAGAACGGGCGGTCATGGGATTCCGACAGAAAGGACTCTGCGAGTTCCTCGGCGGGCGCCTTGTCGTCTCTGGCCTCCCGCGGCAGTATGCGGGACCAGCCCGCGTCGTCCAGGTTCTTCACGACGTGCTGGAATCCGGCCATCACCGTGTCGTATCCCGCCCTTCTCAGGGTGTGCATGATGAGCCGATCGGGATGGTGGATCGACCATCCCCGGTTGACCAGTCCGAACATGCCGCAACTGTGGGCCCACTGCCCGGTGAGCAGGGCCGCCCGGCTCGGAGAGCACGTCGGGTTCGCGCAGAAGGCCGACCTGAACAGGACCCCCTCTTCCGCGAGTTTCTGCAGGGCGGGCGTCGGAATGGCGTGGCCGTAAGGCTGTATGTACCGGCCGGTATCGTGGGAATGGATGTATACGATATTCATGGACTGAGGCTACGTTGCGTACGGTTTGCTACATGTTCTACATGCGTTTCGGCACCTCGATGCCGAGCAGGTCCAGCACCCTTTCCAGCACCCGCAGGGTAACCCCGGATACGGCGAGCCAGGAGGCCCGGCGGCCCACGTCTTCTTCGTTCAGGATGTGGTGGGTGTGGTAGAACCGGTTGTAGGCAGTGGCTAGCTGGAAGGCGTATTCGCACAGGTGATTCGGCGCCCGGGTTTCGAAAGCCAGGCCGACCACCGACGGCAACTCGGACAGCTTGAGGTCCAGGTCGCGTTCCGATTCGCTCTGGGGCGCCATGATCCTGCCCGGCTGAAGACCACGTTCGCCGGCCCGGCGCAGCACCGACTTGATCCGCACGGCGGCATAGAGTATGTAGGGACCCGTGCGGCCCTCGAAGGACGAAAAGCGGTCCAGGTCGAAGACGTAATCCTTGGTGCGGTGGTTCATCAGGTCGGCGTATTTCAGGGCGGCCACGCCCACGATACGGGCGATGTGCCCCTTCTCGTCATCGTCGTAATCCCGGACCGAATCAATGGTTTCGATCCGTGCCCGGGCGTGATCGGTCACCAGCTCGATCAGGTCCTTCAGCTTCATGACCCCGCCTTCACGGGTCTTGAAGGGCTTCCCGTCCTTCCCGTTCATGGTCCCGAAGCCGTTGTGCTCCAGCCGTGTCGATTCCGGCGCCACGCCCGTCTTGTAGGAAGCCTTGAAAACCTGCCTGAAGTGCTGCTGCTGCCGGTTGTCGACCACGTAGAGTATGTAGTCCGGCCGGAATTGCTCCACGCGCTGGTCGATGGTCGCCAGGTCGGTCGTGCCGTACAGCACCGCGCCATCGGTTTTCTCCAGCATCAGCGGAGGGATCGATTCTTTGTCTTCCGGGTCGTCGACTTCCACGACCAGGGCGCCCCGGCTTTCCCTCGCGTATCCTTCCGCCTTAAGGCGCGCTATCAGACCGTGAACGCGGTCCTGGGTATCGCTCTCTCCGAGCCACAGGTCGAAACGGATATTCAACAGCTCGTAGCTCTGCCGGAGGTCGTCGACGGACACATCACGGAAATGTTGCCACAACGCCTGGTAACCCGGGCGTCCGGCCTGGAGGTCCACCGTGACCTGCCGCGCGGCCTCGGCGAATTCCGAATCGATTTTTTCTCTTTCGCTGGCCTGCGGATACAACTCCTCCAGGTCACCGATGGTCACGGGGGACGCTTCCGGATATGGGCCAGAACATCCGGCATCGAAATAGGGGAGATCGGGCCGGCGGTCCCGGAGGCCCTCGATGATGAGTCCCATCTGCAGGCCCCAGTCGCCCAGGTGCACGTCGCCGATCACTTCGTGGCCCACGAAGCGGCAGATCCGCACGATGCTCTCGCCGATGATGGCGGCCCGGAGATGGCCGACGTGGAGCGGTTTGGCCACATTGGGCCCTCCGTAATCGACGAGGATCCTCCCGGGAGCCGTGACGGTTTTGCAACCCAGCCTTTCGTCCTCGTACACTTCCTGGATATGGGCAGCGACAAATTCGTCCTTCAGCACGATATTGATGAATCCCGGTCCGGCGAGGGACAGATCATCGAAAACGTCGGCCGCCGAGATGGAATCGACCACGTTCTGTGCGATTTGCCGCGGATTGCCCCGGTACTGTCTGGCCGCCGCAAGCGCCCCGTTGCACTGAAACTGGCACAGGTCCGGCCGGTCGGATACGCGCACTTCGCCGTAGCCTGGATCATAACCGGCCGATGCAAAGGCGTCCGAAAACACGACCGTCAGTTTGTCCGCCAGGGTTCCCACGAAACTCCCTTCAGGCTGGATTGCCGAAGATGGTGACCACCAGCCGCCGCGCGCCGCCGCGTTCCCGGTGTTCGCAGAGATAGATGCCTTGCCAGATCCCCAGGTTGAGCCGGCCGGCGGTGATGGGTATGGACACGCTGTTGCCCATCATCGACGCCTTGATGTGCGCCGGCATGTCGTCCGGTCCCTCCTCGTCATGCCGGTAATGCGGCTGGTTCTCGGGAACGAGGACGTTCATGTGGCGCTCGAAGTCGCCTCGGACGTCCGGTGCCGCGTTCTCATTGATCGTGAGGGAAGCGGAGGTATGGCAGATGAAGACATGGGCGATGCCGACATTGATATCCGCAAGTTCGGGGACCTGGTTCGTGATTTCATTCGTCACCAGGTGGAAGCCCCGGGACCTGGGAGAAAGGGTGATCTGCTTCTGAATCCACTGCATCAGAGTACGTACCGCCTCAGGAATCGGTCTACGTCGTCGTAGAAGGCGACAATCGTCTCCACTTTGCGCCAACCGTGGCCCTCCCCTTCGTACAACCGGTAGATGTGGGGCACCTTGTTCCGCCTGAGGACCTCGACGATGGACTCGGCCTGGTCCTGCGGTACCACCTTGTCCTCGCTGCCCTGGAAAATGGCGACCGGGTCGCGGATCCGGTCCGCGTGGAAGAGCGGCGACCAGGCCTGGTACCGGGCACTGTGTTCGGGCAAGGTCCCGACCATCAGGTCCAGGTACTTCGCCTCGAACTTGTGGGTGTCGGTGGCCAGGCCGAAGAGATTCGTCACGCCATAGAGGCACAGGCCGGCGCGAAACACTCCGGGATGATGGATGAGGGCGTTAAGCACGGTAAATCCTCCCGCGCTGCCGCCTTTTATGACGATGCGGTCCGGATCGGCGAGATCCCGTTCGACGAGGGCATGGGCGCCGCTGACGGCATCTTCCGTGTCATACTCGCCCCAGTGTTCACGCAGCGCGGTCATGTAAGCGCGTCCATAACCCGTACTTCCCCGGTAATTCACGTACAGGCAGGCATAACCCCGGTTGGTGAAGAAGGGGATCTCGGCGGAATAGTCCGATCTGTGCTGCCCGGTCGGCCCGCCGTGGATGCTGACGATGACCGGCGGTTTGCCCGTGCCGGTGAACCGGCTGCTGACGGGTGGATAGTAGAGCCCGTGAACTTCTCCCCCACCCGGGTTCGTCCAGGTGATTGATTCGGGACTGGACAGGTCCGCTTTGGGGATCATCTCCGACTGGCTGCGGCGATGCACGGTATGAGTGTCTTCATCCAGCGTGACCACGCGCTCGGGTACGGTAGACGAAGACGCTATACACGCCACGGTATGCCGGGATGGCGAGACGGCGATCTGCATCATCCAGGTGTACTGGGGCGTTTCCAGTTTCAACTTCCGGGCGGATGCCAGGGAGACTTTCCACAACGATGCAAAACCGCGTTCGTTACCGCGGTAGAACAGGGTATCGCTTTCCGGCCCCCACCCGTAAATCCGCACGCCCTGCACCCAGGCGGGATCGGCCAGGGTGGTTCCCTCGGCCAGGACGCGCCGCTTCCCCGTGTCAAGTTCCAGAACGACCAGGCTGTCCCACTCCCCATCCGTTACGATATAGGACAGCCACCTGCCGTCGGGGGAAAAGGCGGGTTGAAATACCGGCGTATCCGCGTCTCCTTCGATCAGTTGTTCGTCTGCCAGGGCACGGCGATCGGTATCGATCCGGCCGGTCTTCAGTCGCGTGCCGTCCCAGGGCATCTGCGGCTGGTCCCATTCGATCCACGCGATCCGTTCGTCGTCCGGGTGCCAGGCCGGCTGCATGTAGAAACCGGCGCCGCGGACCAGGTTGACGGGCCAGCCGCTGCCTTCGCTGTCTACCAGCGCGATGACATCCACGGATTCGCATGTATGGACGTAGATCACCCACTTTCCGGCCCGCGACACGGCCGGAGACGCGGCCGCGCCGAAGGCCGGCGTGATCGACCTGGCCGGTCCCGGGGACAGGGACTGTCGGTACAGCCTGCCGTCCTTTTCGGCGAATACGACGAAGTCGTCGGTTACGGTGAAATCACCGCCGCCGTATCCGACGCCGCCACGGACCGGATGGCCGTCCGTCAGGTCGTATGGCGCCTCGTTACCCCTGCGGCAGACGAGCACCCCGGTATCCGAACGCTGTTCCAGCCAGACCAGGCCAGTGCCGTCGCCGATCCACTGCACATCATAGAGCGGCGTTCTGGCACCCATGGTCTTCGCCGTAATAGCGCTCTTCCAGTAACCATACGCCACGGGTATGCGGTCCGCCGCCTGACCGGTCGTCACGGGGTTGTCCTTATCACCAGGTTCCTTGTTTACCGCTTGAAATCACCACGCTTAAATCTTTTCTTGAATATACCCGCAGGCGGTTCGTAAGCAACCGTTTATGCATCGTCCTGCAGTCATGTCCGAATCATCACCGCCCGGCTGGGCCGGGTACTGGTTACGGTCCTGTTCATGCGTCTGTCACAGTTCTTTTTTCAAACGTTGCGCGAGACACAGGGCGACGCGGAAATCCCCAGCCACCAGCTTCTCCTTCGCGCAGGTCTCGTCCGGCAGGTGGCTTCCGGCATTTTTGCCTACCTGCCCCTCGGCCAGCGGGTTAAACGACGCATCGAAGACATCGTCCGCGAAGAGATGGACGCCGTAGGCGGCCAGGAAGTGGTGCTGCCGGTGGTGCAGCCGGCGGATCTATGGCGGGAGAGCGGCCGCTGGCGGCAGATCGGGAGCGATATGGCCCGGCTGAAGGACCGGAACGGCCGCGATCTGTGCCTGGCCATGACCCACGAAGAGGTGGTGGCGTCGCTTGTCCGCGACCTGATCAGAAGCTATCGGCAAATGCCGTGCCTGCTGTATCAGGTACAGACGAAATTCAGAGATGAACCGCGGCCACGGGGCGGTCTGATCCGCATGCGCGAGTTCACGATGAAGGACGGCTACTCTTTCCACGTAGATGCCGGAGATCTCGATGACTGGTACGAGAAAGTCTTTCAGGCTTACACCAACATATTTCGCCGCTGCGGACTCGCCGCTGTGGCGGTGCGCAGCGACCCGGGGATGATGGGCGGATCGGACGCCCATGAGTTCATCGAACCGGCGCCGTCCGGCGAGGATACGATTCTGTCCTGCTGCTCCTGCGGTTACCGGGCCAACAGGCAGGTGGCCCTCCTGGGGAAGGAAACTCCGTCTGCGGAAGATCGACTGCCTCTCGAAGAATTACATACGCCGGGCACCACCACCATTGACGAGCTTGCCCGATTTCTGGACATACCGGCGGCGAAGACCGCCAAGGCCATGTTCATGGTCGCCACCGTCGCGGACGATCAGGGCGGTGCGGTGGACCGTTTCGTTTTCGCCGTGCTCAGGGGCGACATGGAGCTCAGCGATACCAAGCTGGCCAATGCCGTCGGAGCGCTCCAGCTCCGGCCGGCCACGCCGGAGGAGATACGCGCCGTCGGCGCCGAGCCCGGCTTCGGGTCGCCGCTCGGTATAGATCGATCCCGATCGCTGCTCATCGTCGACGATTTGATCCCGGCCTGCTTCAACCTGGTCGCGGGCGCCAACCGGATCGACTATCACGTGGTCAATGTGAATTACGGACGGGACTACGAAGCCGATATCGTCGC
Organism: Gemmatimonadota bacterium; assembly: GCA_026706345.1. NCBI lineage: Bacteria > Pseudomonadati > Gemmatimonadota > Gemmatimonadota bacterium. Next base: position 7,921 of record JAPOYX010000079.1, read on the forward strand.
GGACATTGCAGCGGCCGGCGACGGAGACGCCTGCCCTGCCTGCGGCGGCGGCCTTCGGGCCGACCAGGGGATCGAAGTCGGAAACATCTTCAAGCTGGGGACCAAGTACAGCTCGGCCATGAACGCGGGCTACCTGGACCGGGAGAATGTCTCCCACCCCATCGTCATGGGTTGCTACGGGATCGGCATCGACCGCCTCATGGCGTCGATCGTGGAGCGCCACCACGACGAAAACGGTATCTGCTGGCCCGCGACCGTGGCGCCTTTCCAGGTCGTCGTCATCGACCTGTCCGGTGGCGACCCCCGCGTATCGGACGCGGCGGAGTCGGTTTACGAAACCCTGGTCTCGGCGGAACTCGAAGTGCTTTACGACGACCGCGACGACCGCGCCGGGGTAAAGTTCAACGACGCGGACCTCATGGGCATTCCGGTGAGGCTGACCGTGGGCAGGCGCGGGGTGGAAAAAGGCGTAGTGGAACTCAAAATACGGCGGACCGGGCAGATGAAGGACGTACCGTTGGGGGATGGACTGACGGAAGCGGTAATGGAGTCAATCGGGACGTAAATGATTGTTTTTTAATGAGTTACTTTGGTTTCGAGTTCCTGGGCTCCCGAGATCGGTGCGCTTACTGCCGGCGCGGTATCGTCAGACGATCTCCACCCCGGCCTCGGTCGCGATACGTCGCACATTCTCGACGGCCGTCGGGATCTTTTCCTCGGGCAGGTGCTCGACCAGCATGTAACCGCCGGGGTGGAGCGCCTCCCAGCGCCGTACGGCCGTGACGAGGTCGAGTTCGCCGGCGCCGGGCACTTCCTCGTTCATGTGGAGGACGAAGCCGGGTTCCACGCTGATGTCTTTGATGTGGGAGACCGTCGAGATCGGCCCCATGACGTCGAATAGGTGATTTAAGCGTTCCGTGCTGCTGTACACCTGCGTCAGGGACTGGAAGTGGTTGACGAAATCCAAGACCACGCGCAGGCGGTCGGAACCTACCGTGTCGATAACCTGGCGGTTGATTTCAGGCGACCCCATGATCGTGAGCACATGGGTCTCGACCACGACGGTCATCCCCTCCTCTTCCGCCTTGTCCGCGACCCGTGACAGGGTGTCGATCAGCACGTCGAGACGTTCCGGCTCGTGGTTTTCAGGCGCGGGGTCGTAGGACCCCGATGGGTTCAGGCTGCCGGTCCGGATCAATACGTTGTGGGCCATGAGCGATCGGCCTGCTTCAATACCGCGGCATATGGTCCGTACGACCCGGTCGCGCACCGACCCGTCCGGATCGAACAGGCATTCGCGGTAGCCTATGCCGAACTGCGCCAGTTCCAGGTCCAGATCATCATAGAGCGCGTTGACGCGGTTGAAGTCCGCCGGCGTCAACGCGTCCAGGACCTCGCCGGGACCGTGATAACAGACGGACGTAACGCCCAGGTCCAGGGCCTTTTTCAGCACCGCTGCCGTGACGGCCCGGGGATCTCCCGGGGCGAAACCCACAACGCCAAGTCGCATGCATCGTCCCTTTCCTTACCCACCTGGATTCGGCCTGTTCCGCGCCATTCCGCGCACCGGACGCGAAGCGTGTCCCGACGTCCGGCGCCTGTTCAGTCCCCGATGACCACCAGCACGGTATTCTTGTCCACCGTATCCCCTTCGCCGACCCGGATTTCCTTGACCGTGCCACCCGCGTGGGCGCGTAGTTCATTTTCCATCTTCATGGCTTCGATGACGACCACGCCCTGGCCGGCTTCCACCGTGTCACCCACCACGGCCGATACCGATACGATGCGCCCCGGCATAGGCGCCTTGATCTGATCGCCGCCGACGCGGCGCCGTGGCTTGACCTGGCTGCGCAGACGGGCCAGTTCCTCGTCTTCCACGGCTACCGCGGACGAGACGCCATTGACCTTGACCTCCCGTTGCTCGCCCTGGGTCGCCGCGACCGCCGTATATGACCTTCCATCGATGAGCAGGGAATAGAACTGATCCCCCTGGATCGAGGCCATGTCGATCTCCAGCGACCTGCCATCGACACTAAGCACGATCTGTCCTTCCCGGTCGTCCAGACTGACCGTGTACGTCGTCCCCTGGATCGTGACGAGATAGCTCAATTGCATCCCTTTCGCCGTCTCATATGTCGGCTGGCATGCCGCGCGGAAACTTTAGCGTTCTCTTCGCATGGCGTCGCGCCGGCCGGTAAGTTTCCACGGACTCTCTCCGGATCCATCCCCATCGGTCCCGGCGGGCATCGCCCTTCTCGCTTCCCGGTGTTTCATGATCGCGGCAAAGGCGGCGGCGATATGACGCTCGTCGGCCCCGGCATCTTCGTCAGGCCCCATGGTCTCGACGAAAGAGGTGGAATAGTCGCCGGAAGTGAACCGTGGGTCCGACAGGGCTCGGATGTGAAATGGAATCGTGGTCTTTATACCGCCGATATCGTATTCACCCAGGGCTCTTTTCATGCGGGCGATCGCTTCTTCCCGCTGCTCGGCCCATACGATCAGCTTGGCGATCATGGGATCGTAGTAAATCGGAACTTCGTAGCCCGCGCAGAAGCCGCTGTCCAGGCGGACACCGGGGCCGCCCGGCTCGCTCAGGCGCGTAACCACGCCGACCGAGGGCATGAACTGCGCGTTGGGATCTTCGGCGGAAATCCGGCATTCCAGGGCCGCGCCGAGCAGGCGGATGTCTTCCTGACTGAAGGGCAGGGGCATGCCGGCGGCGATCTCTATCTGTCTCCTGACCAGGTCCTGTCCCGTTCTCAACTCGGTGACCGGGTGCTCGACCTGCAGGCGGGTGTTCATCTCGAGGAAATGGAACTGCCGGTCCTGGTCCACGATGAATTCCACGGTACCGGCGTTGGTGTACCGTACGGCCTCGGCGGCCCGGACGGCCGATTCGCCCATAGCGTTTCGCAAAGAATCGTCGAGTATGCAGGAGGGCGATTCTTCTATGAGTTTCTGGTGGCGGCGCTGGATTGAACATTCCCGCTCGCCGAGATGTACCACGTGCCCGTGCTGGTCGGCGAGGACCTGGAATTCCACGTGCCGGGGTTCCACCAGGTACTTCTCCAGGTAGACCGCGGCATCACCGAAAGCGGACTCCGCCTCCGACCGCGCGGTCCGGAGCGCGCCGGCCAGGTCGTCCGGGGATTCCACGACACGCATGCCCTTGCCGCCGCCGCCCATGGCCGCCTTCACGAGGACCGGGTAGCCGATGGATTCCGCCGCGCCGAGGGCTTCCTCGTCGCTGTCGATCCCTTCTTCGGTCCCCGGTACGACGGGCACGCCGGCCCGGCGCATGGTCTTTCGCGCCGCCGTCTTGCTTCCCATGGTCCGCATGGCCTCGCCGGAAGGGCCGATGAACGTGATCCCGGCCTCCGCGCAACGATCGGCGAACTCTCCGTTTTCGGAAAGGAACCCGTATCCAGGATGAACCGCGTCGGCCCCGGCCTTCTTTGCCGTCTCGATGATCCGGTCCACTCGGAGGTAACTGTCCGAGGAAGGCGCGTCGCCGATGCAGAAGGCCTCGTCGGCGAACTGGACGTGCAGGGCGGTGCGGTCCGCCTCGGAGAAGACGGCCGTCGATTCGATGCCCATTTCCCGGCACGTGCGGATCACCCGGACGGCGATCTCTCCGCGGTTGGCGATCAGGATTTTTCGGATCATGTACCCTCTTACAGCGGGATGTTCCCGTGTTTCTTGGGAGGATTCGCGTCTCGCTTGTTCTTCAGCATCTCCAACGCGGAAATAATACGTGGACGGGTCTCCTGGGGCTGGATCACTTCATCGATATACCCGATTTTCGCCGCGATGTAGGGGTTGTCGAACTTCTCCCTGAACTCGGCGGTCAGTTCCTGGCGCAGGGCGTCGGGATCGTCCGCCTCGGCCAGTTCCCGGCGGTAAAGCACGTTCACCGAGGCTTCCGGACCCATGACCGCGAACTGCGCGGACGGCCAGGCGTAGTTGATGTCGGCACGAATCTGCTTGCTGTTCATCACGCAGTAGGCGCCGCCGTAGGCTTTGCGCGTGACCACGGTCAGCCGGGGCACCGTGCTTTCACAGAACGCGTAGAGCAGCTTGGCGCCTTCTTTGATAATGCCGCCGTGCTCCTGGCTGACGCCGGGCAGAAACCCGGGCACGTCCTCGAAGACCACCAGGGGGATATTGAAGGCGTCGCAGAAACGCACGAACCGCGCGCCCTTCACGGACGCGTCGATGTCCAGCACGCCGGCGAGCGAAGCCGGCTGATTGGCTACGATGCCGGCGGTCCGCCCGTTGAACCGGGCGAATCCCACGACGATGTTGTCGGCGAATTCGCCATGGACTTCGAAGAAGCCGCCGTTATCCACCACCCGGTGGATCACTTCCTTGATATCGTAGGGCTTGTTGGCGTCATCCGGCACGATACGGGCGAGCTCCTCGTCCATGCGATCGGGATCGTCCGTGGGGGCCAGCCGGAGCGCGTCCTCCATGTTGTTCGACGGCAGGTAGGCCAGGAGTTCTTTCACCATGGCGAGACACGCGGGTTCGTCCGGCGCGGAAAAGTGAGCTACGCCCGTCACGGAATTGTGCACGTGCGCGCCGCCCAGTTCGTCGAAAGTCACCTCTTCGTGGGTGACCGCGCGGATGACGTCCGGTCCGGTGATGAACATGTAGCTGGTGTCTTCTACCATGAAAACGAAGTCGGTCATCGCCGGTGAATAGACCGCGCCGCCCGCGCAGGGCCCCATGATCACCGAAATCTGCGGGATCACGCCGGAAGCCAGTACGTTGCGCAGGAAGATGTCGGCGTAGCCCGCGAGACTGACCACCCCTTCCTGTATGCGCGCGCCGCCGGAATCCTTGAGACTGATGACCGGCGCGCCGTTCTTCATCGCCAGGTCCATGACCTTGCAGATCTTCTCCCCGTAGGCCTGGCCCAGCGAGCCGCCGAACACGGTGAAGTCTTCCGACACGACGTATACGCTGCGGCCGTCGATGGTGCCGTAGCCCGTGATCACGCCGTCGCCGAGTACTTCCGTGCCTTCCATCCCGAAATCCTGACAGTCGTGGGTCACGAAGGCGCCGATCTCCTCGAAGCTGCCTTCGTCCAAGAGAAAGGCCACTCGTTCCCGGGCAGTCCATTTCCCCGCCTCGTGCTGACGGGCGACGCGGCGCTGCCCGCCGCCTTCGGCCGCCTTCTTCCGCAGTGCGTCCAGGTGTTTCATCTTTTCGGACATGGACATGGGATACGGTTCTCCTGCCGGGGCCGCACTATTGAAACGGTGCTTTCCCGGCGGACTTCGATTTCGGCGCGTCAGTCGGCACGGATTAAAAGTTTCTCGCCAGAGTCAACGACCATCCGGCCGACATCGGTCAAACCACGTCGAAATCCATCGCCTCCAGGCCGTCCCGCAGCCGGTCTTCTCCTTCCGCGGTCAGCCGGGCGGTCGGCGGGCGCGGCGGACCCACGGGTACTCCGCGCCATTCGAGCATCGCCTTGATCCCGGCCAGTACACCCACGGACATCAAAAGCGCGATGACCCGGTTGGCCTGCACCTGAAGTTCCATGGCTTCCCGTATGCGTCCGTCGCGAAAGGCGTCGTACATGCGCAGGAACATCCGAGGCATGATGTTGTACGTGGAACCGATGGCCCCGTCGCTGCCCATCACGAATCCCGCCACGCACATCTCGTCCGGCCCGGTGATGGCATTCAGTCTACCCTTCGAAAGGTCGACAAGCTGCTGAAAGACGAAGAAGTTAGGGTCCGTGAACTTGATGCCCGCGAAGTTGGGCACCGAGTCCATGGCCTCCAGGAACTGCCCGGGCGTGACCTGCCCGTCGACGTCGCGCGCGAGCCAATATACGTAGAACGGGACCTCGGAAGCGCCTCCGATGGCGGCATAGTGCCGCACGGCAGCCGCCAGGTCGTTGGGTTGGTCCACGGGGGCGACGGAAGCCACGGCGTCCGCGCCCAGTGAGCCGGCCTCCGACGCGAGGACCACGGCGTCCTCCGTGGTCGTGCCGCCCACGTGAAAGACTACCGGAATCTGGCCCGCGACGTCGCGGGTTACGGTCTCGCACATCAGCCGCCGCTCCGCGACCGACATCTGCCGGCCCTCGCCCGTGCCCCCGGTGACGAAGAAGCCGTTGCTGCCGGCGTCCACCAGGTGCCTTACGAGCGGCGCTACCTGGTTGGTCGAAAGGGCGAGCCAGTCATCGAAAGGGGTGCAGAGCGCCGGCCATATGCCTTGAACCAGTTTGGTCATGGCAGTCAGAAGTGGTAATTGATTCCCAGTTGAACGAAACCGTCCTGCCGGAGATCGTAGTACAGGTCGTCGCGGTCGATGTTGGTTATCGCGACCGCTCCGAGGTCCAGGGAGAACGAATCGGTCAGTCGCCGCGCCAGTTCAAGGCCGTAGATACTTTGACTCTTGTCGAGATCGTACAGCACACTCACGGTCATCTCCGTGCCCTGGACATCGTTCAGCATGAGCCGCAGAGCGGCGAAGAGATCGTTTTCATAGAAATTGGTCGCGCGGCGGCCCCGGCCGTCACGGTCCCATTCGACGAAAAGGGTAAGGTCGGCGTCCGAATCCAACAAGGAAAAAAACGAGTACTCGCCGCCCAGGACGAAGGCATTGAAGTCCTCTTCCTCGCCCGCCAGGTTGCGCGCGCCGGACCGTCTGATTGCCTCCAGCTTAAGCAGGAGGGATCCGGTAGTCCACTGCGCGTCCAGTCCGAACTGGCGGATCTGGTCGTAAATCGGGTAGAGCATGGGCGGACCGGGCAGACCGGGCAGCCCTGGCGGTCCTGGTGGCCCCGGCGAACCAGGCGGACCACCGCAATCCAGGCACAGGCCGAGGGCGGGCTCCCTGGCCGTGCCGGCGAAGATGCTGGCGCCGAAGTCCAGCAGGCCGAGGGTATGGCTGTAGCGGGCGGAGAAATCCGGGTGCCATTTCCCGGATGAACTCTCATATTCCACCCGGTCATTATCGACGATGATCGAGGCGCGCAGCCGTCCGTCGCTGCCGGGAAACGTGCGTAACCGGTGATAGGGCATGCCCAGCAGCTCCACCACGCCCCAGTCCGACGACCAGGTCACGTAGGCCATGGGTTGCCCCATCCGGGTCTTTTCGTCGGGATGTTCGACCAGATCGATCTGGTTGACGATATCGACCAGGTGGCGGGACTCCACCACGCCCCAGAATACGCGGTCGATCCCCAGGCGCAATTCCCATTCCCCGTTGCCGGCGGCACCGGAAAGCAGGATGTACGCTTCCCGCAGGTCGAAATGAGATCGCCGGTCATCCGCGCTGTCATAGCGGAAATAGGGCGTCACATTGAGGATGCGGCCCGCTTCGTCTTCCAGGTAGAGGTTGGGTTCGGCTACGAATCCACTCGCGTGGGAACCCTGGCCCTGGAAAAGGGCGGACTGGGGAAACCACCGGCTTTCCGCGGCAAGCCGGCCCGACAGGTCGATATCGGTAATCCCGGCCTGGGCGCGAGAGGAGGCCGTGTGCATCGCGACACCGATCATGCAGACGCCGAACCACACGAAGCGAAGCAGGGCCCGCGAGGGCATCACCGCACCCGCCTCAGCCCGGTACGGGTGAAGTCGCGGTCGTCGAGGTCGGTCCCGAACCGG
>JAPOYX010000080.1 GCA_026706345.1 Gemmatimonadota bacterium
GGACGAGACCCGTCCGGCAGGAACACTTCACCAGAGTAAGGCGTCCAGTATTCCCAGACGACCTCCTGATCCGGAGTCACCTCAAGAAGACGTCCGCGGGGACCCGACGTGATCAGCGTGTTGCCATTGATCAGGCGATGGGCACCAGAGATAAAGCTGGCGCGCAATCCCGGTGCCGAGTAACTCCAGACGGGCGCCGACGGGCTGAAGGATGCACCGTGGCTCAACACATAGTGTCCGTCGGCGTTGATCGGTATCTGTAGCTCGTCGACGGAGGTGACAGGGCCATCAGCGCCCGGAGCATTGTTGTTGAAGACCAGGATATTCCCGGCGCCAGGGAAGCCTTCCGGAATCCACTGGGCGTCGTGTTGTCCACCCATGCGTCGGTCATTCTCTGTTCCGCGACCGTACGTGCGCGAATTGCCCCAACGATAGAGCAGGTCGCCGCCCATGCCGTAACGGCCGCCTGTGCTCCCCGCGGCCTCCTCGGTGGTCGTGCTGTGGTCGATGACCCACAGCTCATGGTAGTCATGAGCGCTGATTACAATCTGATCCAACGCAGCGTTGTACTGAATCGCGTTCGCGTGAATCAGATCGGAGTCCTCGGCAGGATCCGCGTCGGGATCGATAAAGCCCTGCGTGCGCAGCAGCTCCAACTCCTCCGCGGAGGGCGGTAGCACGTCGCCGTTGATGTCGATGCGTTCGGGATGCTCCGCCAGGTCCCCGTAGTCATCAAGCTCGGGATCATAGTCCTGAATCAGGTGGTCCCAGGCGTGCCACTCCCAAACCACCCGTGCGCTATCTGGCGGTTGCGGCTCGTACTCGAGAATCATGTCCGGCCACAGCCCGCGTTCGGGTATGAGGTTCGGGCGACGGCCCGCCTGGCGCGCCTCCTCGGCAGTCTTGACGTCCCAGGCTATGGCCAACACATTGCCGTTCGGGAGAATCTCGATGTCGTGATGGAGCAGTCGGTCCTCCGTATTCAGATCAATCTGCCAGATCAGCTCACCGTCCCAGGTAAACTCCTGGATGTTGCCACCCTGCCCACCAGCTGAAATCCCATGTAATACCGGTTCGCGCCCTCCGCGCATCAAGTTGCCGTTGTCACGAAGGTAGCTGGAGCCGGTCGGCGCGTAGTCGCTCTGCCACGTATGCACAACCTGACCATCGTTGTCGATGAGATAGGTCGTGTCAGAGAGAAGTGGTCCGAACAGGACATAACCCGGCGAAGCGCTGTCCGCGTTGATCCGCAAACCTCTTTGCTCGTCGAGCCCCGACGCTGCGCGCTGCTGCGCAGTCCCCTGGGCGAAGGAACCAGCGCTGTGAACGACCAGCCAGCCGGCGGTGATCACAAGCTTCGCCGATGAAAGGAAGCCGCTGGTTCTCATTGTTGTTCTCCGACCGATCCGGACCAGAGGCGTCCGCCGAAAGTGGTCATTCACAGTACAGCGGCTCTATGCTCTCCTCGCCGATATCAATCCAGTCCCAGCTTAGCGTTACCGGCTCGACCAACGAAGCTGGGTCGATGACAGTCTGCTGGTATCTGAGCACGTTTCCGTCATCGACAAGAGAAAACCGCTCCAGTATCTCGACATCCTCGGTCTGCGGCCTACCCGCATCATCCACATAAGGCCATCCAACACGTGTCGTACGAACCTCGAGCGTGTCACCTACCCACCGGCCTACGGAATAGCCCAGGGCTGAGGCGGGCACATCATCAGGATTCGCTTGGGCAATCATGTTGATGGTGCGTAGTACCGCAAACGCGGTGAGCTGCAGGTCAATGTGGTCCCCGCGGTCAACGAACTCAACTGGCAGGGGATTGAGCATTACGGCCGGCATTCCCTGCGGCAAACAGGGGTCGAACTGGGGCGTATCGGTCATCCTGGCCTGCGCCGAGGCGGTCAGCTGGATGTCAATGCCTCTGACGGCATCGGTATAAGTTGCCCTATCTGCGCTCCAGACCCGATAGAGGCCAAGTTCTTCACGCCTGACCCGCTCGTTGAGCCATTGCCCGCCAGAGTAGTTGTCCGACCAGCGATTCCTGCTCGCCTGGGAGAACAAGACCTCCTCCCCACTGGGAAGCAGCAGATTGGTCACCATCATCGCTGCAGGGCGTTGGGTCGACCGCCAGCCTGCGGCCCGAACCTGCCCACCGACGGAAAATGCCTCTTCAACAAGCCCGGCTCTCTCGACCGCGTACACCGCACCGGTCGCCAGCTCCCACTCCTCGGTATCTCCGTCTGGATCGCTCACTTGCACAGTGAACATCACATGCGGATTCCTCCAGTGGACTCCAACCAGCACTCCTTCAAGCTCATGAATGACGCTTCGATCGTACTCAGCGGTCGAATGGTGTCCAGCTACTGCGGCCGGAAGCATGGACAACCCGAGTATCGCGGCCCATCTCATCACTGCTCCAAGGTCGAGTCGCTGGCATCCAGGAGCCTGGACCTCATCCCCAAGGTGTTGGCTTCTCAGTCTGCAGCCTACCGTTCTGGTGCGGTTCAGGGTCCGATAGAATCGCTAGCCAGCCTCAGTTGGAGCTGGCCCGAAGGGGTAACCGGCAATCGACTCCGGTGAACTCGTACTCCTCGGCGGCGTGGGGCTTCTGCCAGCCCATCTCCCATGGACCGTCGAGGTACACAGGATCCGTCACGACGATGCTCATCTCGAGCCGGGGCCCGAGCACCGGGTCGTCCGCACGCCGATAGGTCTCGACGGTTGTGGCTTGATCGCTCAACAGGTGACCGCTGATTGACGACAGCCGGCTCGCCAGTTGTGTCGTTTCGATCACCAGCGCGCCGTTCTCATAGCGGGCCACGGCATGACCGAGCCGGGTATGTTCATCCGTGTCGGATCCCCGCCCATCCAGATAGATGACGCGCCCGTCGCCACCCCCTTCAAATGCCACGACCACGCGGTCGTCGTGTTGCTCAATCTCTACGGAATGGATGGTCGTGACCGTACGCACGAGCCCCGGGGCTTCGCAGTCAGTGAAGGCGGGATCGGCGGCGGCATCGAACGCTGCCTGCATGGTTCTGCCGGCTTCGTTCCATGGTGCCGGCGGTCTGTCCGTGCTCCCGGGGTCGCCCCCGAACCAGGTGCCCGTGAGATTAGGCCGGCCATCGTCGAGCGTCGGGTTCAGGGAGTCGGCGGTGCGCCTTTGGAGCCGGTCGGTGCTCGCGAGATTGCGAATCACCGAGCCGTCGGCAGGATCGATCTCGGCGACCGCGTCACTGCCTGCCGTGAACGCCCGCCGCTCCAACAGTACCATCGGCCCGGCATCTCGTCTGGGGTGACCCACCACGCGGAGATACTGACCTTCCTGGAACGTGTCCGCCGTCCAGCCCCAACGTCGCATCGCGGCCGTCGAGGGCGCCGTGGCCATCCACGACCCTTCGACTCCATCGTCATCGGTCACCGTGAGAACGACATTCACGTGCGGGTTCTTGAAGATGAATTCGTCCACGTAGCCCTCGATCTCGATGTACTCGGTGACGTCAAACGCCGCCGAGGCCGCGTGATGTGAATAGGCGGGAATCATCCCCAGTGCCGCAAGGAAAAATACCGACAAGCTTTCTTGGTATCTCATGATGTTGTCCATACCCGTAAGTGGCTCCCCCACGTTCTATTGGATGATCCTACACCCTCCAGTTCCGAATGTCCGTTTGAACCGCGCCGGGCCTTCCGGAGGCCATGCCTGTTGCGTCACGCGGCCCACGCCGTGGGCTCGCGTTGGCGACGATACGCTGCTTCGGCCACTGCGGACGGTCGGTTCCCGATGACCTCCAGCAGACGCCAATGGTCGAACGAGTCGACCCATTCCAGGGCGGAGAACTCCACCGGCCCCAGACCTCGCCAAGGGCCCCGCGGGCGAATCAGCTCCGTCCTGTGCAGTCCGACGATCGACTCGGCAGCGTTATCGCAGGCATCGTCCACGCTCCCCACCCATTGCTCGAGGGCGTCGAGCACGAGAGTCGCGCGCAGCGAGTTTCCCACCCGCCAGCCCACGATGCACAGGGCAAAGGCGCCGATGACGAAGGCAGCGTAGACGCACCGGCCCGGGTTACGACAAAGGCACGGCGCGTTCGGCAGCGTCGCCCGCAACAGCCGATTGATCCCGTCCGCCGCGACGGCAGCGTCGCCACCGGGATTGTGGTCTTGACCCTCCGGCCCCGTACCACGCAACGCAGACCCAGCTCGCGCATCAGCCGCGCCACCGTACGGCGTGCGACCGCGAAGCCCTCGCGGCGAAGCTGGCGCCGGACCTTGCGAACGCCGTACACCGGGAAATTCTCCTCCCGCACCCGGCGCATATGCTTTCGCAATTGCGTGTCCCGACCACCACGGGCCGGCAAACG
>JAPOYX010000081.1 GCA_026706345.1 Gemmatimonadota bacterium
CAATCCGTACTTCGACGCCAGTTGCCCGTAATGGCGACGGGCTGTTTCGGTGTGTTCCGGATGGATGACCTCCAGGCCATCTAGGCCACGTTCGATAAAACCGGGGATCAGTTCGTCCCGCCGAAGGGAGCCCGGATGGGCAAGCACCGCCATGCCGCCGGCCCCGTGTATGATCTCAATCGCGTCCTCTACGGCAAAAAAGACCTTGGGCACGTATGCGGGCGCGTGATTTCCGAGGTACCGGACAAAGGCATCCTGTATCGATTCGACGTGGTTATTCTCCAGCAGAGCGCGGGCGACATGCGGTCTGCCGATGCTGGTTCTTCCGTCCTGTGCGCATGCGATCACCGACTCCAGTTCGAGCGCCACTCCCAGGTCGTTGAGCTTCCGCACGATACCCTTCGCCCGGCTCAACCGGTGCGACCTGAAGGTTTCCAGGTACGAAAGCAACGCCTGGTTCGCGGGATCGAAGCAGTAACCCAGGATGTGCACGTCGAAAGCGCCTTCCCGCGCACTGAGTTCCACGCCCGGTACGATCTCCAGGCCCTGAGGCGAAACACGCCGGGCCCGTTCGACGCCGTCCACCGCGTCGTGGTCCGTAATCGCCAGGGCGCGCAAACCTGCGCCGCGGGCTTCCGAAACGAGTTCTTCCGGGGAATGGACGCCGTCGGAACAGTCGCTGTGGGCGTGTAAGTCAATATAGCACATGACGCTTATCCAGCACAAATCATTTCGAGATTGCGATTCAGTCTGCCGATCATGTCCTCGTAGCTGTCCTGTTTTTTCTTCTCTTTCTCGACGACCTCTGCCGGCGCTCTTTCAAGGAACTGGCCGTTTGAGAGGCGCTTGAGGACCTTTTCCAGCTCCTGCTCGACCCGGGTCCGCTCCCTGGACAGGCGTTCCGTTTCGATTTCCAGGTCGATCAGGCCGCTGAGAGGAATGTAGAACTCCATGTCCCGGAGCACGCCGGACGCGCAGCCGGCGGGCCGGGCCTCGTCCCCATCGACGAACACCAGGGCGCTTCTGGCGAGGGACTGGACTGTGGCGGCCTGACGGGAGAACACGTCAATCAGGCCCGTGTCGCCAACCTGGCAGTACACCGTCATTTCATGGGTCGGATGCACCCTGAAATCCGCGCGCACGCCCCGGATGGCCCCGATCAGTTCCTGGATGAGGCGTACGTTCCGTTCGGCGCCCACCTCAATCCGATCCGGGTCCGTCTCCGGCCAGGGCGCTACGACGATGCTGACCGGTCCCGCTTCCTCAGCCGGTTGATAAGGTCTCAACTGCTGCCAGATTTCCTCGGTGATGAACGGCATGAACGGATGAAACAGGCGTAGCGTCCGCTCCAGCACGAACAGGGCCGTGCGCCGCGCCTGATCCCCGGAATCGAAGTCGGTTTCGTCGTAGACGCGCTGCTTGATCGCCTCGAGATACCAATCGCAGTAGTCGTGCCAGAAAAAATCGTAAAGCAGCAGCGCCGCCTCGTGGAAGGCATACTTCGTCAGGGAATGCGTCACCTGCTCGACGGTCCGCGCCAGACGTGACAGAATCCAACGGTCCCAGAGGTTTTCAGGACATAAGGTTCCGGTTTCCGGCCGCTTCTGATGCATGAGCACCAGCCGCGCGGCATTCCACATCTTGTTCGCGAAATTCCGCCCTACTTCAACCTGTTCATTGGAATAGAGCACATCCTGGCCGTGGGGCGCGATCAGCATCATCGCGTATCTCAGCGCGTCCGTGCCATAGGTGTCCATGACCTCGAGCGGATCGGGCGAATTGCCCAGCGATTTGCTCAGTTTGCGTCCCTTGATGTCACGTAACAGGCTCGTGAGATAGACATCGTCGAAGGGCCGGTCATCCATGAATTCATAGCCCATCATCATCATGCGAACGACCCAGAAGAAGAGGATATCGTGGCCGGTAACCAACGTGGAGGTGGGATAGAAGGCCTCGAGTTCCGCGGTCCGCTCCGGCCAGCCCATGGTCGAAAAGGGCCACAGGGCCGAAGAAAACCACGTGTCGAGCACGTCTTCGTCCTGGATCAGGACTTCGTGACCGCAGCGGCCGCAGCGATCCGGCGCCTCGACGCTCGCGTGCACGCTTTCACACGAACCGCAATACCAGATCGGAATGCGGTGCCCCCACCAAAGCTGCCGCGACAGACACCAGTCCTCGATATGCTCGAGCCAGTGGCAGTACGTCTTCTCCCAGTGATCCGGCGTGAAGCGCGGGAATCCATCTTCTTCCAGGGCGCGAAGCAGACGCTGCGCGAGGGGACGGGTCTTCAGAAACCACTGGCGTGAAAGCCGGGGTTCGAGGGTCGAATCGCAGCGCTGGCAGTGGCGAACGGCGTGGACGTGCCCGTCGACCCGTTCGAGCAGGCCGAGATCCTCCAGATCCTTCACGACTCTGCGCCTGCAGTCGAACCGGTCCGATCCCCGGTAGGCGGGGCCGGCGGCTTCGTTCATCACGCCGTCCTCGTCCATGATCACGATCTGGGGCAGATCGTGTTTGTTTCCCAGCATGAAGTCATTGAAATCGTGGGCCGGCGTCACTTTCACGGCGCCCGAACCGAATTCCGGGTCGACCAGTTCGGCGTCGGCAATGATCGGGATCGTACGGTCCGTCAGAGGCAGTCTTACCCGTTTGCCGATCAGGTGCGCGTGACGTTCGTCGTCCGGATGGACGGCCACGGCCGTATCGCCGAGCATGGTCTCCGGCCTCGTCGTGGCGATGCTGATCCCTCCTTCGCCGTCTGCCAGGGGATACCGGATATGCCACAGCGAACCCCGCTCGTCCAGGGGAACGGCCTCTTCGTTGGACAGGGCGGTATTGCAACGGGGGCACCAGTTTATGATGCGATAGCCCCGATAAATCATCTTCTTTTCGAATAGCTCGATGAATACCGTGGCAACCGCCCTGGACAGCCCTTCATCCATGGTGAAACGCTCGCGCTTCCAGTCACAGGAGCAACCCAGTTCCTTCAATTGGCGGACAATAGTGCCACCGTATTGCTCCCGCCACTTCCATACTTCTTCAACGAATCTTTCCCGGCCTATTTCCTCCCGGTCGATGCCTTGCTCGGCGAGCATCCTCTCCACCACCACGTGCGTGGCAATGCCAGCATGATCCGTTCCTGGCATCCAAAGGGTTTCGAAGCCCTGCATGCGCTTGAAGCGCACGAGGATATCCTGGATCGTATTGTTCAGCACGTGGCCGAGATGAAGTATGCCGGTAATGTTCGGAGGGGGAATGACGATGGTGTAGGGCGGCTTGTCGGAAACCGGGTCGGCGTGAAAGAACTGGTTCTCTTCCCAGAAAGCGTACCACTTCCGTTCCACGGTTCCCGGGTCGTATTGCGGGGGCAGGCCCTCGGCCATATCGGGTGTTTCTCCCTGTCGTATCGAGCGTCACAGCATATAACAGGTTATGGAATGACCGTAATCAGACCGGGTACCGGACAGGAAAGACTACGCCCTCCATCGTGATGATATCTCGAATCCAGCAACGCCTGAATCGCCTGCCTCAAAATATCGTCCCGACGCGGACCTGTCAATTTAAATTGCCCGGCGGCTCAGATACCCGAATCTCCCCGGGGATGTCGGGTGATTCGGCTTTCTACGAACCGAAGGCCCGTCTGCGGCGCATGTAGGTCGGCACATCCAGTCCGTTGTTGTCGACCGCATCGTCGGAAGGGTCGCCGCCGGCCACTTCTTCCGTATCGAACCCGTTGCGCTTGACCCGCTGAAAGGCCGGAGTTTCCAGCTCGTCCGGGCGGTCGGGCTGGAATTTCAGGATGTTGCGCGTCAACATCTCGTCATGGGAAGCAATCGCATGATCCAGTCCCGTGGCGATCAACGTTACCCGGATCCTGCCCTCGAGGCTTTCGTCGAGGACCGTCCCCATGATGATGTTGGTATGCCCCGCGGCCGCCTGTACCGTGGTCATTACCTCTTCCACCTCGAACAGGGTCATATCCTCGCCACCCGATATATTGAGCAGAATGTCCTTGGCGCCGTCTATGTCCATGTCCGCCAGCAGCGGGTGCTTCATGGCCCGTTCCGCGGCTTCGAGTGCGCGCTTGTCTCCCTCGGCTTCGCCGGTTCCCATCAGGGCTTCGCCCTTGTTCTCCATGGTTGTCTTGATATCGGCGAAATCGACGTTGATCAGTCCGGGCAGGGTTACCAGATCCGATATGCCGCGCGTGGCCTGCAACAGGACCTCGTCGGCTACCTTGAGCGCGTCTTTGAAAGACGTGGTGTGGCTTACGGTTTCTTTGAGTTTCTGGTTAGGAATAATGACTACCGTATCCACATGTTCCTTTAATGCGGCCAGGCCGGTTTCGGCGTTCGCCGCCCGCTTGGGCCCCTCGAAGGCAAAGGGCTTGGTCACGATCCCGACGGCCAGCACGCCCAGTTCCTTCGCGATCTGCGCGATCACCGGCGCGGCACCGGTTCCCGTACCTCCACCCATGCCCGCGGTAATAAAGACCATGTCGATATCGGTCAGGTGTTCCGAGATGACGTCCCGGCTTTCCTCCGCGGACTTTCGGCCCACGTCGGGGTTGGCGCCGGCGCCCAGTCCCCGGGTGATTTCGTGTCCCAGTTGAATCTTGTACTTCACATTGGACCCTGCCAGGTCCTGCGCGTCCGTGTTTGCGACGAGGAAATCCACACCCGGAACGCCGATTTCAACCATGTGGTTGACGGCGTTTTTGCCCGCACCTCCCACGCCGATGATTTTCATGCGAGCAAACAGTCCCGGTTCCGCATCGAAATCGAAAGTAGACATTATTGCCTCCGTTCGTTGGTGTAAAAGCAGCAACCTGCAAGACCTTCATAATCACGACGCATCGTGGGGTGTTACAGCATGGCCACGATCCGGCTTCTCACACGATCCAGCCATCCTCCTTCCGTACCATTTCGCCACTCCTTTCCCGACGGGTTGCCCATGACGTAGCGCAACAGGCCCGCACCCGTCGCGTACACTGGCGCGTCCTCATCTCTGGCCAGGCCGGTAACTTCAACTGGCGCACCGATTTTCGCGGACATGCCGAAGACCTGTTCCGCCAGTTTCGCAATGCCCGGTATCTGGGCGCCACCGCCTGTGATTACGATACCGGTACCGATCAGGTGTTCGTATCCACTTCTCCTGATCTCCTGCCGGGCGAGGATCAGAAGCTCCTTTATCCGCGGTCCTGCGACGAACGCCAGTTCTTCCCGTGTCACCTGCCGCGACGGACGGCCGCCGACTCCGGGCACTTCGATCATGTCCTCCCTGTCCGGACGGACATAGACCGCACTTGCGTAGCGGCGCTTTATTCGTTCGGCATCCTCATGGGGCGTGCGGAGCCCGATCGCGATATCGTTCGTCAGATTGACCCCACCGGCCGGGATTACCGACGAATGCCGGATGCTGCCCCCGTGGAACAACGCGACGCCCGTGGTTCCTCCTCCCAGGTCGAGGAGAACGACACCCAGTTCCTTCTCATCGCTTGTGAGCACCGCGTGGCCCGCCGCCATCGAATCCAGGACGAGGTCCGTGACGCGCATTCCGGACTCCATGATGCATTTACGGACATTCTGAAGGGGGGTAACCGCTCCCGTGACGATGTGCACCAGCACTTCGAGACGGACGCCCGACATGCCGCACGGGTCGGGAATCCCGTGCTGGTCGTCCACGATGTAGTCCTGCGCGATCACGTGGAGGACCTGGCGGTCGGGTAAAATCTTCAGGGCCGTCGCGGAGTCATGCGCGCGTGCAACGTCCTCTTGCGTCACGCCGCCGTCCCCGTCGGACGCGATGGCCACGGCGCCTCTGCTGTTGACACTTTCGATGTGCTCGCCGGAGATCCCGGCGACGACGTCGTTTACCTTGACTCCCGCCGCCTGTTCCGCCGCATCGAGCGCCTGCATGATCGTGCGGGTGGCCTCGTCCATATTCACCACGACACCTCGCCTGATGCCGTGTGAAGGACAGGTTCCTTCGCCCAGAATATGGAGGCCGTCGTCTGTCATCTCGCCGATCAGCACGACGGTCTTGGTAGTGCCCATGTCGAGGGCGGCTATGAATTCACCGGCCATGTGAAACTCCTTTACCGCTACGAACGCCGCTCCGGAGACCGGGCGGACACGATCGGCCGGACAATCACCTGGTCCTTGAACCGCAGATCGATCAGCCTGGTCCTGATGGCGTCGGCTTCCAACCGGTCCACCGTTCGTTTCAGCATCTCGATCTTCCTGGGGTAGTGGCCCGTCCCGAATCTTATGGCCAATCCGCCTTCGACCATGTAGGCGATCGGATCATGCTGGCTCGATACGTGAACCTCGGACAATTCGTCATACAGCCCCGGAGAAAGCGTTCTCAGCACTCGCATCAGGTAGAGCGCGCGGCCCACCTCGGGATTAACCAGCATGGCATCCCTGAGCGTTTCGAACACTTGGTCCTGCCGGGTCGTGTTGTCTTGCGCGGGGTGGTCGCCTGGCGCGCCGACCGTGATCACGGGGAGGTCCGGCAGTCCGTTTCCCGGCGACAGCGGGATCAATTCGGCGCGCTCGGTGACGCCATAGAGTCGATTCAGCTGTACGAAGGCGACAGGCTGCAGTTCTTTCACCCACACGACGACGGTACCGGGCAGCCGCCTCGTCAGCGCGACGTGTGCGAACCGGCGGTCCAGCATCAGCCGCCGTTCGATCGCCGCCAGGTTGGCCGACCAGATGTTCCGCCCCCTTTCAAGGCCGGAAATCGTGACGATGTCTTCTTTGCCGACGTTCATGTTCCCCGTTACGACAATGGTGTCCAGATTGAACGCCGGCGAGGTTTTCGTCCACTTGGACAATGTCAGGCTTCCAAGGATAATCCCCGTTGTCGCGCCGGCCGTGAGCAGGACGATGGCCAGTCCGCGCACCAACCGGTATATGGGCCGCTTCCTGTTCAGATTCATACTACACCCGATTTCATCACGCGCACCTCGAGTTCAAGGGCTACGCCGGTCCGCTCGAAGACGCGCTCGCGAACCAGATCGATCAGCCGCAACGCGTCCGTAGCCGTAGCGCCTCCCTGGTTGACAACGAAATTCCCGTGGACGTCGGACACCCGGGCCCCGCCGACCTGAAGGCCCTTGCAACCGGCCGCGTCGATCAGCCTTCCGGCCTTGTCGCCCATCGGGTTCTTGAACATGCATCCCGCACTCTGGTCCGAGGACGGCTGGGTGCGCTTTCTGTACTCGGTAAAGACACGGATGCGTTCATACACGTTTTCCGGTTCGTCCGGCGTCAATCTGAACACGGCTCCGGTCACGATGCTGTCCCGGTCGATACCGCTTTCCCGGTAGGAAAACCCGGCCTCGGAAGCCCTGATCGTCACGACGTTACCGGGAGGCTGAAGCAGCTCTACGGACTCCAGCACCCGGCTCAGGTCACTCCCGTGGGCTCCGGCATTGCCCCGGATGGACCCGCCGACCACCCCGGGTATCCCCGTGCAAAACTCCAGTCCGCTCAGTCCGGCCGCGGCTGCGGACCAGGCGAGTCGAGGCAGGCTTACTCCGGCGCCCGCCCGGATGTATTCACCTTCCTGTTTCAAATGCCACAGCGTCCCCTCCGCCGGAGTCGAGCCCCGTATCTTGATCACCAGCCCCCGGAAGCCTTCGTCTGAAAAGAGGACGTTGCTTCCGTTTCCCAACACCAGCCAGGGTATCTCGCGCACGTGAGCGGCGGTGACGACTTCCAGCAGTTCCGACCGGGTTTCCGGCAGACACATCGCGTCGGCCGGTCCCCCGACCCGGTAGGTGGTATGCCGGTCGAGGCCCTCGTTGCGCCGAAGCCGGTCCGCGGGGACCAGCCCGCTGAGGATGTCGAAGATCTCCATGGGTCTAGGCCCCGCGTTTCCGCAACAGTTCGCATATCTGCCGTCCGACCTCGTCGATGTCCCCGGCGCCGAGCGTCAGTACCATATCCCCCTCCTCGAGATCGTCCACGAGGGCGGCCGCCACCCGGTCTTTGTCGGAGACGTACGCGACGTCCCCGCCGAATTCCCGCGAAGCCTGGACGATCATCTCGCCTGTAACCCCCTCCCGCGGCGTTTCCCTGGAAGGGTAGACGTCCGTCACGACCGTCCGGTATGCCGGGAATAGCCCGAGAACGCGTCCGAATTCACGGCGCATATGCTGCGTACGGCTGTACAGGTGCGGTTGGAACACCACGAACATGCGCCGGGCACCCGTGTTGGAAAGGGCGAGCAACGCCGCCTCGATTTCCACGGGATGATGGGCATAGTCGTCCACCACCGCGATGCCCTGTATCCTGTCCAGCACCTCGAAACGTCTCTTCAGTCCCCGGTATGCCGCCAGGGCCGCCACGGCCCGCTCGACGGGTATTTCGAGATAATCGGCCACGCCGATGGCCGCCAGGGCGTTGAGCAGGTTGCACTCGCCCGGTTGAGGCAATACCAGTCGACCGGCCGGAACATCCCGCACGTACACCTCGGCGGTAACGCGCCAACCCTCCGATACCACCCGGTCGGCCCGGATACAGGCATGCCTGGAAAGCCCATAGGTGACCAGCCGGCGCCGCAGCGCAGCACTTACTCTGCTTATGCCCGGGTCGTCCGCGCACACGAATACCGGCCCGTCCACGGGCACGAGATGGGCGAAGGCGACGAAGGCTTCATCAATGGCCTCTTGCGAACCGTAGTACTCCAGGTGGTCAGCATCTATCGAAGTGATCACGGCTATCTTCGGGGCCAGGGCATGGAACGATCGATCGTATTCATCGGCTTCCACGACCATCCAGGCGCCGCTTCCACGCCGCACGTTGGATCCGTTTTCCGTCATGATCCCGCCTATTGCGGCGGTCGGGTCCAGGCCGGCGGCGGAGAGCACCCTGACGATCATGGCCGACGTAGAAGTCTTTCCGTGGGTGCCCGCCACGGCGATGCCCTGCGTCCCGCGCATCAGCGTGCCGAGCAGGTCCGCGCGGGTGACGGCAAGCTGGCCCCGCCTGCGGGCGGCCGCGAGCTCGGGATTGTCCGCCGGTATGGCGGAAGAGTATACGATCAGATCGGCCCCCGACGCGTTATCGGGCTTGTGGCCGCAGAAGACGGAAGCGCCGAGAACGCGAAGACGTTCCGTCAGCGGCGTACGCCGGAGATCCGACCCGCTTACTTCGTATCCGTAATCAAGCATCAGCTCACCCAGTCCGCTCATTCCGATTCCGCCGATACCGATGAAATGCACGCGGCGGCATGCAAGCAAAGACTTACGCCGGTCAGTCATACTGGAGTCTCTGTCGACGGTAGGTCATTCTGGAAATATTCAGCAGGATCCCTATGCTCATCATGCAGAACAGCAGCCAGGAACCTCCGTAACTCAGAAAGGGGAGCGGCAGCCCCGTAGTGGGCAGCATGCCCGTCACCACTCCGATGTTCACCAGTACGTGCAACGCGATGAGCATGGTCAGTCCCGATGCCAGGAAGAAGCCGAAGTCATCGGGCGCCTGGCGGGCGATGCGGATCCCTCGCCAGGCGAAGACGCCAAAGAGGCCCAGTACCGCAAGCGACCCCAGAAATCCGAGTTCTTCGCCGATCACCGCGAACACGAAATCCGTATGGGGATCGGGAAGAAACAGGAACTTCTGCCGGCTTTGCCCCAGGCCGATGCCGAATACGCCCCCCGTGCCCAGGCCGATCAACGCCTGTTGCAACTGGTAATCCGCGCCTTGCAGATTGACGGCCTGTTCGACGGAACTGCTGAAAAACCGGTCGATATAGGTCATGAGACGCTGGCGGCTGTGCGTGGACGAATACAGCCTGAAGAAGAGGACCGGGAGCATGATCCCCACGGCGCACGCGAGGTGCAGCAGACGGGCCCGGCCCACGTACAGCATCGCGAATGCCGTTACCGCCAGGACGATCGCCGTGCCGTAATCCGGCTGCAGCACAATCAACAGGCAGGTGGCTCCCGCCACGGCAAGTCCGGGCAGCAATCCGACAACAAACCTCTCCATCACGTTCTGTTGCTTCGCCAGCCAGTAGGCCAGGAACAGCACCAGGGCGATCTTGATCCCTTCGGCAGGCTGAATCGTCATGGAGAACAGATTCAACGTGCGCGTCGCGCCCCGGATGGTCAGCCCGATGCCGGGGACAAACAGGAGCAGAAGAAACACCAGGCCGACGGCCATCCATACCGGGGCCCACTTTTGCTGTTTCTGGTAATTCAGGCTGGCGAACAGGACCAGGATGACGATCCCGAGGATCAACCTGACCAGGTAGCGTCTTACGAAGAATCCGCTGTCACCGGAAAACATCTCTTCGGCAACGGCCGAACTCGCGCTGTAGACCATCACCGATCCCACGCCCAGCAGGAGCAGGGACGAGACCAGCAAGGGAAGATCTATGCGCTGACGTAACACGGGTTTACCCCTCTACGGGCTTGCAAAGCGCTGTTGTCATGGATTCCACGACGGTTTCCATTCGCATGCCGCGCGATCCCTTGACCAGGACCACGTCGCCGTCTCTGATTTCCGCCAGTGCCACGGCGGCCGCCTCGTCGTTGGATGAACAGGCCACGACGCGAGAGGCCCGCATGCCTTCGTCCACGGCGGCTTCGGCGATGTCGCGGGCCAGATCGCCCACCGTGATGATCCGTTCCGCCACGCCGGCGGCGTGTTTTCCGATTTCCCTGTGCGCCGCCTTGCCTGTCCCGCCCAGTTCCAGCATGTCCCCGAGGACGGCCAGTTTACGGCCGTCGGTGGCCGCCAGCGCGTCCAGGGCCGCTTTCATGGACGACGGATTGGCATTGTACGTATCGTCGATCAGGTGCACGGCGCCCAACTGCCTGTATTCCATCCGCATGGGCGTGGGACCTACGCGCTGCAGCGCACGCGCGATGCATTTGTCGTCGATTCCGAAGAGCCTGCCCACCGCTACGGCTGCCACGGAGTTCATGACCTGGTGATCCCCCATCAGGTTTGTGCGAAAGACGGCTCCATTCGACAAAGTAAAAATCGATCCCGACAGTTCGGTCCCGGAGCGGACCAGCCTGACATCAGCTCCGGCGCCGCGCCCAAACGTAGTCACCTGCGCCGGACTGCGGCCGGACTGCTTCATGACGAGAAGGTCGTCGGCGTTCAGTATCGCGCGGCCATCCGCCGGCAGGTGGTCCAGGATCTCGCCCTTGGCCCGGGCGATTCCTTCGATCGACTCGAAAAACTCGATATGCGCGGGTCCCACGTTGGTGATTACACCCACGGACGGACGGGTCATGCGGGCCAACCGGTCCAGTTCGCCTGCCCGGTTCATACCCAGTTCGAGCACCGCGGCGCCGTGGCCTTCCTCCAGAGTAAACAGCGCCTCGGAGACGCCCAGTTGACTATTCAGGTTCCCCGGCGTCTTGAAAACCCGGTAGCGCTCACTCAGCACAGCGGCAATCATGTTCTTCGTAGTAGTCTTTCCGTTAGAACCCGTGACCGCGATTACCGGAAGCTCGAATCGGCTTCGGTGCCAGCCCGCGAACGCCTGCAGCGCCGGAAGTACTTCGGGCACGACGATCCGCGCGCCGTCCGGAGATTCACGGTCCGGCCGGCCCTCGTGCCAGTCGGCCGCAACCAGGGATGCGCAGGCGCCCGATCGCATAGCTTCAGGCACGAAATCGTGACCGTCGTAACGTTCGCCAGCAATCGCGACGAACAGGTTGCCCTCCCGGATACGCCGGGTATCTGAACAAACGCCCGTGATCCGGCTGTCACGAAGTGCCGGGACGGGAACGTGCAGTCTTCCGCCCGTGATGCCGGCTATTTCCAGCAGCGTGGGAGCCGCCCCGTTGCGATTATCCATAGTGTGCCTCGAGACATTCCCGGGCCTTGATCCGGTCATCGAACTCGATGTGCGATTCGCCCACGATCTGGTAGGCCGTGTCCCCTCTTCCGGCGATCAGCACGGTGTCCCCTTCACCCGCTTCGCTCAGGGCCTTGTGGATCGCTTCGCCGCGGTCCTGGACGATATGGGACCGGACATGGGGCAGGAGACCGGGCTCGATGTCCCGTATGATCCGGTCTGGCGATTCCGTTCTCGGGTTGTCGGTCGTCACGATGACCACGTCGGCATGGGTGGACGCCGCCCGGGCCATAAGCGGCCTCTTCCCCGGATCCCGGTCCCCGCCGCAACCGAACACGACCGTCAGGTTTCCCCGGGTCCATTCGCGGCAGGCTGACAGCACGGCGCCGAGCGCGTCAGGCGTATGGGCAAAATCCACGAGCACGTTGAAGGGCTGTCCGGCGTCGACGCGCTCCAACCGCCCCGGAACCCTTACACCGGCCATGGCCCGGTTCATCAGGTTGCAGTCGATACCGAATCCGAGTCCCACGGCAACCGCCCCCAGGGCGTTGTAAGCGTTGAAACGGCCCAACAGCGGCAGGGTCAGTCTGAAAGAGAGGCCGGATTGAACCTGTACTTCGAAGGAGGTCCGGTCCGCGTAGTAACCTATCGGCCCCGCTCTGCGGACGTCCGCCTTCTTGTCCAGTCCGTATGAACGCACCCGCGCGCGCGCGGCGTGCTTGAAATGGACGTAGGCCGGATCATCCATGTTCAGTGCGGCGTGGCCGTCCTCCTCGAGGTATTCGGAGAAAAGCAACATCTTGGCTTCCCGGTAAGCGTCGAAGGTCTTGTGGTCGTCCAGATGTTCCCGGGAGAGATTCGTAAAAACACCCGTGTTGAACCGCAGGCCTGCCAGCCGCTGCCAGACCAGGCTGTGCGAGGATACTTCCATGACGGCCCATTCGGCCCCCCGGTCCCGTATCTTTCTCAAGGTGCGGTGCAGTTCCATCGGATAGGGTGTGGTATGACCCAGCTTCCAGTCGAGCATTTCGCCCATGAACCGGCTGCCCAGTGTGCCGATTCCGCCCACGGACCAGCCGCATTCCCGAAGTATGGCCTCGATCAGCAGGGATACGGTCGTCTTTCCGTTGGTTCCCGTAATGCCGATCAGACGCAGGCCGCTCGCCGGTTGTCCGTGGTACGCGGCGGCCATCAGACCCAATGCCCTGGAGGTGTCCGGGACGATTACCACGGTCGCGTCATCGAGGTGCTCCGTACTTTCCTGGACCACAACCGAGGCGCCCCGCGCCACCGCGTCGCGAGCGTACCTGTGGCCGTCGCGGCCCGATGGCTCGCGCAGCGCGACGAAAACGTCGCCGGGCTCTGCGGACCTCGAATCGTGTACAATGGTTCTTATTTCCTGATCCGTCTGGTCCGCCCGGCCTGTAACCGTTTTTCGAGGCAGCGCATCCAGCAATTTCGACAGCTGTATCAACGCCTTGACCCTCTATGTCGTCGTCCGCGCGTAAGCGAACGATCAAACGGCTAGTTGTAGGGACTGCATTCGATGAGGCACTGGTCGCCCGCGTTGAGCACGCGGCCCGGCGCGGGAATCTGGCGCCGGACATAGCCCTTTCCCACGATGGTCGCTTCAATACCCTGTTCGGCCAGGGTCTTGACCGCTTCCCGTATGCTCATACCGATCACGGACGGCAGCAGTATCCGCGCCCGTTCCTGCCTGCCGCCGACGCCGAACCCTTCGATTTCCCAGGGGCCGCCGAGCGAAAGCGCTTCCTTGCGCGCGGATCCGCCGTCGCCTGGATCCGGCATATACGGAGCGCGGCCGGAGCCGGCATTCGGCTTGATGGAGGCCAGATGCAAAGGCAGACCATCCTCGGATTCGGGTACCGATTCTACGGGTCCGCCGGGTAAATGGACGAGACGGCGAACGATTTTGTTGAAAACAGGCGCGGCCACCGATCCTCCGTAGAAACCGCGTTTTTTCGGTTCGTCGATCATGACGAGCACGACGATTTCCGGATTCTCCGCGGGAAACATACCGACAAACGACGACCGGTAGTTCCGGGTATATCCCCTGCCGTCCTCACGCGCCTTCCAGGCCGTACCGGTCTTTCCGGCGACTTTGAATCCCGGTACCGCGGCCTTTGTGCCCGTACCCCGGTCCACCACGCCGGCGAATACGCCCAGCAGGGTTTCGGCGGTTTCTTCTTTCATTACCCTGCGAACGACCGTCCTTGGCGTGGATTCCACGGATCCGTCGTTTCTCAAGATGGACTTGACGATTCGGGGTTGCAGGAGCAGCCCACCGTTGGCTACCGCGCAATAGGCGGACGCAAGTTGTACCCCGGTAACGGAAACCCCGTAGCCGATGGACATTGCGGGAAGGGTCGACCGGGACCAGTCCGCCCTTTTATGCAGGATCCCCCTGGCCTCGCCGGGAAGCCCCACGCCCGTCTTTATGCCGAAGCCGAATGCCCGGGTGTATTTGAAGAACGCCCGCTCACCGAGCGTCAGGGCGATTTTCACGGTACCCACGTTGCTGGAATGCTCGA
This sequence comes from Gemmatimonadota bacterium, assembly GCA_026706345.1. Classification (NCBI taxonomy): domain Bacteria; kingdom Pseudomonadati; phylum Gemmatimonadota; species Gemmatimonadota bacterium. Next base: position 14,385 of record JAPOYX010000081.1, read on the forward strand.
TGACTTCCCGCACGCTCAGTTCGTCGAAGACTTCGTGGTCCGAAATCGTCTGAGAACCCAGTTCGATCCGGCCTCCACTGGTGTCGATCCGGTCCTCCAGCGAGAACGCGCCGGTCTCCAGGGCCGCGGTCGCTGCGACAATCTTGAAAGTCGAACCAGGTTCATATATATCCACCACCGGCCGGATCTTCTGGGCTTCGAAGGGAAAACGGCCCGGCGTGTTCGGATCGAAGTTCGGCGCACTTGCCATAGCCAGAATGTCGCCGTCGACCGGATCCATCATGATCACCATGCCACCGAGCGCCTCGTGCCATGCTATCGTCTCTTCCAGCACCTCTTCCGCGGCCATCTGGGCCGCTATATCGATCGTCAGCACGACGTCCGCGCCATTCTGCGCCGACTTCTGGTAGGAATCCAGCCACGAATACGCCCGTCTCTGGGCGTCGATCTGAACCACGCTGTATCCTTCTATACCGGATAGCAACTGGTTGTGTTCCATTTCGAATCCGGCCTGGCCGATGCCGTCCACCGCGAAACCCAGTACCTGGCCGGCGGCGGTCCGGTAGGGATAGACCCGCCGGGCTTCCTTTTCCATGCGGATGTAGGATTCGAACCGGGGATAGGTGGAGAGCCTTCTTATCCGTTCGCTGGTTTCAGGATTCGCCCAGCGTACCAGGTACCTGAAATCGGAGGTTCCGGATATCCGATCGATGATATGCTGGGGACGCTCTCCCGTGATCTGGGAGAGTTGAACGGCCAGATTTCCGACGTCGGAGGCATTCAACTGATCCCAGTCGAGATCCTGTATGCCAAAGGAGTCGAACTCGACGCTCAGCGCCAGGGCATGCCGGTTGCGATCGAAGATACGGCCCCGGCGGGGGTCAATGGTGACGACCCGGTGCTGCTGGTCACGCGCTCGCTGCCTGTAGGTCTCGCCGTCGCGAATCTGAATCAGTGCGATACGAATCCCGAGACCCGCACACAGAACCGCACCGACCACGACCAGGAGGGTCAGCCTGCGTATACAGGATTTCGCGACCATAACGGGTATTCCTCATCGGGTATCCACTCTAGCCGCCGGGTAAGACGCCAGGATCAACGCGTCATCCGTCGGTTTTCCCGCGATCGCCCTCACATCGGGCCCGGTGTGGGCCAAAGCCATTGCCGTGTCGACCGCATCCATGGTCACGACCTGTCCGACCGCCGCATGACCCAGTTCGAAACGGTTCATGGCCATGGTTTCGTTCCGGAGCTGTTCCGAAAGTCGCACGATACGTACGTGCAGGTAGGCGCTTTCCTTCTTCATGGCTTCCTTCCGGTGCTCCAGTTGGAGGATCTCCCGCATCAGTACCCTGGTTTCCACCTGGTGCCAGATGTAGCCCATACTCAACGATGTTGCCAGCGCGATCGTACCGATCCAGCTGATCAGTTGTCCCATGTAGGCGTGATCGCTGCGGAATCTTAAAGCGGATTTCATATCTGGCCTCTCCGGTCGAATAACGTGATGCGGATTTCAGGCTGCGGGTTGGTTGTTCGGCAAGCGTTCAATCATTCGAAACCTGGCACTTCGGGCCCGTGGATTTGTCGTGACCTCTTCCCGTGACGCCACGACGGGCCGTTTCGTGTGCAGCACGGCGACGCGCCTGTGCCGACACACGCATTGCGGAAGGCCGGGCGGGCAAATGCAGTCCGAAGCCCAGGTTTCGAACGTCCGCTTGACCATGCGATCCTCTAAAGAATGATAGGAGATGACGCCGAAACGACCCTGGTCGCTCAACAGGGGAAGCATGGTCTCCAACGCCGTTTTCAATCTGTCCAGTTCCTTGTTGACGGCAATTCGAAATGCCTGAAACACCCGGGCGCAGGACTTGGTCGCCCACCGGCGGCGGACCGCGGACCTGATCGTATCAGCCAGCCTGGCGGTGGAGGTCATCGGTGCCTTTGCGCGGGTTCTGACGATCGCGTTCGCGACACTGCGCGCCTGCCTTTCCTCGCCGTATTCCCGTATGATCCGCTCGATTTCATCCCTGGAACTCCCATTGACGATATCGGCCGCAGTAAACGCCTCTCCCCGGTCCATGCGCATGTCAAGCGGACCTTCCGCCTGGTATGAGAAACCCCGGCCATGTGAATCGATCTGGTGGGATGACACGCCCAGGTCCAGCAGCACGCCGTCTACCCGGGAGACGCGTTCCGCGTCCAGGACGGACGCCAGTTCCGTAAAATCGCGATGCATGACTTTAACCCGGGGGTTTCTTCCGCCCGCGATTCTCGCACGGGACACGCTGACCGCTTCAGGATCCCTGTCGAGTCCGATCAGCCGTCCGGACTCGTCAAGCCGATCCAGAATGGCGCGCGCATGACCGCCTCCGCCTACGGTACCGTCCACGTATATGCCGGATTTGTTCCAGACGAGCATTTCGGCTACCTTCCCGGTAAGAACGGGAACATGGATGTACGTATCTGCCAGCCCCATGGTTATTCCACTTCCGAAAGACCTCATGGGTGGGAACATCAGACGAACAGGGACTCCGCGATCGATTCGTACGTGTGCCCTGATTCGTTCATCGCTTTCTCGTATTCCCTGGGACTCCAGAGTTCGAAATGGTCGAGCGTTCCGACGATCAGCACCTCGGTTTCGATGCCGGCGAGTTCGATCAGCTGCCGGGGCAGGGCGATGCGCCCCTGCTTGTCCATGGAAACCGCCACTGCCTGGGACGAGAGCATCCTGATGAAGATCCGCGTGTTCTGCCTGGTGATGGGCAGTTCGCGCAAGCGGGTGTCGATCTGTTCCCATTCGTCGATCGGATAGACAAAAAGACATCCGTCGAGTCCCCGCGTAATGATCAGGGTGTCATCCTCGTCGGTCCGGATGTGCTTGCGAAACTTCACAGGGACATTCACCCGGCCTTTATGATCCACGGTGTATGTGTATGAACCCAGGAAGTTGACCATCCGCGATCTCCCTGAAATACGAAGGAGTTAACACCTTGACCTGAGGTGTTTATCCAGTAATACTATACAAGTGTTTGGTAATTAAGGTGTTATGAGACCCACTTTGTCCCACTTTCACCCACTATACTATATTGTGCCCCCCATGTTGTCAACAAAAAATAGACTTACGGCGATTTTCTTTACCTTTGGATAAGGAAAACTCTGTAACTCCCAGTGCTCAAAAGACTATATAAATGTTGATACACATCATACGTTGACACCATATACTATGGCATTTCGCCTGGCCTGGCACTATATGGCGCCGGAAGCGCAGAAAGCTACCCTGGAGGCAGAATCCTCCTGATCGCGAAGCCTGCTATCCAGTCTGTACGTTGAAAAAGCGAAGGGGTCTGCTATATCGAGATGATGCGCCGCGAGGCAGGCCGGTTTGCAGACACCCATCGGCCTGCTTGTCCCACATATAAGACCCAGGGGGCGGGTCTATTTGCCGTCCCGGAGCTCTCTCGACCGCTGGGTGGCCGTTTCGACCGCGCTGATCAGCATGCTGCGCAATCCGCGGATTTCCAGGTCGTGTACCGCCGCAATGGTGGTACCGCCCGGCGTCAGGACCTGGTCGCGTAACACCGCCGGATGCTTGCCGGTCTCTTGAATCAGCCGCGCGGCCCCGAGTACGGTCTGGGCCGCCAGGTCCAGGGCGACGTCCCTGGGCAGGCCCATTTTCACTCCGCCGTCGGACAGCGCCTCTATTACCATATATATATAGGCGGGGCCGCTGCCGCTGAGTCCGGTTACGGCGTCCAGGAGATGTTCGTTGACGAAGACGACGCGTCCCACGGCCTGGAAGATCCGGGCCGCCATCTGCTTGTGTTCTTCGCCGGCATACCTGCCGGGAGAAATGGCGGCGGCCCCTTCGTCCACCAGGGAGGCGATATTCGGCATCACCCGGACGACGGGATTCTCGGTGCGTACCATTTCGGTGATCCCCGAAGTCGTCACACCCGCCGCGATCGTGATCAGCAGTTGATCGGGACGGAGACAGTCGCGCACATGTTCCGCCACGCGCTCGATGGCCTGGGGCTTGAGACAGATCATGACAATATCCGCTTCCCGTACCGCTTCCCGGTTGTCCGTGGTCCAGCGTACGTCCCATTTATCCGCCAGGTCCTTCAGATGATCGGACCGCAGGCCGGTGATCACGATTTGATCCGGGGGAACGAGATTCGCTCTTCGTATGCCGCCGAGCAGACAGGATCCCATGTTTCCCGTTCCGAGTATCATGATGCGGCGGTTATTAAGCATTTTGCACCTTCCGGTCGGTGATGCCGGAGTCACCCGGCGTATATGGCGGACACGATTCGGTCCAGGCCATTGTAGTCCTTGACGATCTTCATGTTTCCATACACACGGCTGTCGGTCATTAAACGGGTCACTTCCCCGGACTGTTCCGCGCCGATCTCCAGGGCGATCATCCCGCCTTTGTTCAGGTAGCGCGGAGCCCGCCCGATGAGCGCGCGATGGCATTCCAGGCCATCTTCGCCGCCGTGGAGCGCGAGCCGGGGTTCGAACTCGTGAACCTCCTCCGGCAGGCCATCCATTTCACCGGAAGCGACATAGGGCGGATTCGACACGATCAGGTCCAGCGCCGGGACGGAAAGGGCGTTCAGCGGCGCCAGCAGCGAACCCTGCCTGAAGGTAATCCGGCTGCCCCGGTCCCGCAGCAGGTTTTCGGCATTCTTACGCGCGACGCCGAGGGCTTCATCGGAAACATCGGTAGCATACCCCTGCGCGAACGGACATTCCAGGGCGAGCGTTACCGCGAGGACACCCGCGCCCGTACCGATATCCGCGAATCTCACCGGGAGGCCGAAACGGGTTTCGCCAGCCGTTCGAGGCCGGACATGCGCGGCCGCCTCTTCGGTCCTCCGGCGCCGAAGCGCATCCAGGAAGGGACGCGCGTGATCGACGAGCCGTTCGGTCTCGGGCCGGGGGATCAGCACGGCGGGTGAAACCGCGAACTCGCGTCCGTAAAACTCCGTGCTTTCCGTGAGATACTGGACGGGTTCCCCGCGCACTCTTCGGTCTACCAGCGCTGAAAACCGGGAAGACTCGAGCAAATCGAGCCGCCTGTCATGATTCAGGTACAGATCGAGGCGGCTCGATGCGCACACCTTCCCGAGCAACAATTCCGATTCGACCCGACCGGCGGGATCTGTCCGGCTGCCGTGATCCGCCCGTCCGTCCAGTTTCCGGGCCGCCCAGGCGACCGCCTGGAGCACGGTCGACGAGGCAGGGCATTCAAATCCGTTCATGGGACACATCCAGGATCATTTCGACGTGAGCTGGGCCACCTTTTCCGCCCGTTCCGCCTCCGCCAGGGACTGCGTAATCTCTTCTATGTCGCCTTCCATGATCTGGTCGATCTTGTACAGGGTCAGACCGATGCGGTGATCGGTGACCCTTCCCTGCGGGAAATTGTAGGTGCGGATCTTTTCGCTGCGGTCTCCCGTCCTCACCTGGGACCTGCGGCTGCTCGCCATCTCCGCTTCCTGTTCCTGCCGGGCCACGTCAAGCAGGCGGGCCCGCAACACCTTCATGGCCTTGGCCTTGTTCTTGTGCTGCGACTTCTCGTCCTGGCACGATACGACCAGGCCCGTCGGCACATGGGTGATGCGCACCGCCGAATCCGTCGTATTGACGCTCTGGCCGCCCGGACCGGAGGAACGGAAAACGTCGAAAACGAGGTCTTTTTTCTCGTCGATCTCCACCTCTACCTCTTCCGCTTCGGGCAGTATGACCACCGATGCGGCGGAGGTGTGCACCCGCCCCTGCGTTTCCGTCACGGGAACCCGCTGCACGCGATGGACCCCGCTTTCGTTCTTTAGCCTGCCGTAGACGCCCTTGCCCTCGATCTGGAAAATGACCTCCTTCACACCGCCCCTTTCAGCTCCGTTGGAGTTCAGTACTTCTGTCTTCCAGCCCCGGCCGTCCGCGTACCTGCTGTACATACGGTACAGTTCTCCGGCGAAAATCGCCGCTTCGTCGCCTCCCGTCCCCGCCCGAATCTCGCAGATGATGTTTCGCTCGTCCTCGGGATCCCTGGGAACGAGCAACTGCGTGAGTTCTTCCTCGATGGCCGTCCTTTCCCGGTCCAGGCTTTCCACTTCGTCCCGGGCAAGTTCGGCCATGTCGGGATCGGTATCGGATTCCTGCAGCACCGACCGAGCCGATTCCAGGTCTTCCAGGACTTTCCGGTACACGCGATACTGATCCATCACCGGGGTCAGCTCGCGGTACTCCCGCCCGACTTCACGTAGTTTATTCGGATTCGTCGTTACGGCCGGGTCCGCCAGTTGACGGTCGAGGGATTCGAAGCGCCGAGCGATATTTTCGAGTTGACGGAGTAGCATGGAGGCATGGGAGAGGGAAGGGAGGAGAGGCGCCATCCTACGATCGAGGACAGCCTGGTCCGGCGCGCCTGCCAGGCCAGGGCGGTCCGACGAGCCAGGCGGACCAGGCGGACCAGGCGGACCAGGCGGACCAGGCGGACCAGCAACTTCGGCTGCGACCTACTCGTCGATTCCGTACTTCCTGTTGAAGCGTTCCACGCGGCCCGCGCTGTCGACCATTTTCTGCTTTCCGGTATAGAAGGGATGGCAGGCCGAACAGATCTCCACGTGGATCGTGTCAATCGTCGAGCGTGTCTGGAACGTATTGCCGCAGGCGCAGGTTACCGTGATTTCCTTGTATTCCGGATGAATGCCGGTCTTCATTTGGCTGACTCCTTGGGATCTTCGGCCGGGAGAACGAGATTTCCGGACCGCTGGTTGAAACGCGCTGGCAAAAATAGGCGAAGGAGCCGGGACTGTCAAGCATCTTTTGCCCGTGCTCCGGCCTTCCGGGACAAATGAGTTGCCGGCACAGGACCGGTCTGTTATATTTACTTGTCTTTTTCGATTCGTTTCGAATTACGCTGAAAGCACGAACGGCACATGTCCGCAAGGAGCGGTGGCAAGATGGCCCTAATGAAACTGTTGAGAGAGCGAACCCACGTCGTCATGATTATCCTGGTGATCGCGTTCGTGGGACTGATCGGCCTGGAATGGGGCGCCGACATGACAGGCAGGGGCCCGGGCGGACAGAACGCCGTGGGATCGATCAACGGCGAGTCGGTGTCCTATGAAGAGATCCGGTTTGAAGTGGAACGATTGCAGGAGTTCGATCGCCAGCAACAGGGCGGAAGCCTGGACGAATTCAGGAGCCGGGAGATCATAAACGAGGTATGGGACCGGCGGATAGACCTCACGCTGCTGGAACAGAGTGTGCAAAAGCAGGGTATCGTCGTCACCGACGCCGAAATACTCGAAGCGATTCGCAACAGTCCGCCGGAATTCGTCAGGCAGCAGGAAATGTTCCAGACGGATGGCGAATTCGACGAGACCAAGTATCTGCAGGCGCTGAACGATCCGGCCGTCGAAGGCTGGGCGTATCTGGAAGACCAGTATCGCATGTCGCTGCCCCGGCAGAAGCTCGTCAAACGAGTGATATCGGGCGCCCGCGTAACGGACCTCGAAGTCCGTCAGGCCTTTGTGCAGCAGAACGAACAGTTGACGGCGAAATATCTCTTTTTCGATCCGGAAGACCAGGAGGTGGAACCGGAATCTGTGTCCGACGATGACATCGCCTCGTACTACGGGGAACACCCCGAAGCGTTCATGGAGGACGCCCAGGTTTCGCTGTCCTACGTCATGATTCCGAAGCAGCCGAGCGTGGCCGATTCCCAGCGTGTAGAACGGCAGATCAACGAGCTTTATGACCAACTCGCGAAAGGCGCCGATTTCGAAACGCTGGCCAGAGACTTCTCCGAGGACATGTCCAATGCCGCCGATGGTGGCGACCTGGGATTCTTCGGCAGAAACATCATGGTCCCGGAATTCGAGGCGGTCGCCTTCGAAACGCCGCCCGGCACCATCTCCAGACCCGTGAAGACGCAGCACGGCTGGCACATCATCCAGGTGGAAGAGACCACGGTCAGGGACGGCGAGGAACAGGTCCGCGCCCGCCATATTCTTTTGAAGACCGTTACCGGCCAGCAGACCCTGAGCACCCTGCTCGAGCAGGCGAGGCAGCTTCGGAGCCGGGCACTCGAAAGCAACCTGGAGGAAGCCGCCCTGAGCATGCCGGATTCCCTGGAAACCGAGGCCACCGGATACTTCGCCGACCGCCCCGACGGGTTCATCCGCGGCATCGGGTACTTGGCCGGCGCTTCGTCCTTCGCCTTCGGATCGGAACCCGGCGACATCGGCGAAGTACTGGAAAACGCCAACGGCTATTACGTCCTTGCGAACGCGGGGGAAAAGCCGGCGGGCGTGCTGCCCCTCGAGGAAGTGGAGCTGCGCATCCGGTCGATCCTCGTGCGGAATCAGAAGATGGAAAAGGCCAGGTTGCGGGGAGAAGAGGTCAGGGCGGGTCTCGGCGGCGGAAACCTGGACGCGTTGACCGGTGAGTGGACGGACCGGATCGCCACCACGGATCTCATCACCCGGCAACAGGCTTTCATTCCTCGAATCGGCCAGGATCTGGCTTTCATCAGGGGTGCCTTTCAACTGGCCGGCACCGGAGCGCTGAGCGAACTGGTCGAGGGAGAGCGGGGTTACTACCTGATTCAGCTGGAAACCAGGGTACCGATTGATGAATCAACTTACGAAATAATGAAGGAAAGCCTGAAACGGCAACTCCTGCTTCAGAAGCAGAATCAGTTGTACCAGGAATGGCTGTCCAAGCTGCGGGAAGACGCGAACATCGAGAATAACCTGAGGTCCTTCTTCGCCATATAGCGGCACCCTCCGATTCCATCGGCCATCCTCGGATACCAGCGGTCAGCCCGGTCAGCCCGGTCAGCCCGGCCGTCACCGGATGAAGCACCCTACATGACCAGTTCGCCCATCGCGGCGATAACCCTCCGGGCACGCAGCCTCGCCTCCTGCTTCTGTTCCGCGAGGCGGCTCCGCGACAGGTTCTCCGCCTTCAACTGTATGTGAAACCTGAAGCACTGGGACGTGCCCGAAGGACGCACGGTCAGGTAATTGAGTCTCTCCTCGTCGAAGTAGAATCGAATGCCTTCATCGGGAAAGCCGGGCCACTGGTGCGCATCCGCGTACTTGCCCGCCACGAAAGTTTCCGACGAGAGCACGGGGAGGCCGTCCAGCGAAAGGGATTCGCCGGCCCTGACGCGTTCTCCCAGCTCGGCGCATCTTTTCAGGATATCGATCTTCCGCGTCAATCCCTCCAGACCCTTGAATTCTCCCCACTGCGGAACGGGCACGACATCGGTCACGAAACCCCCGATGTCGGGATCCAGGTAGATCTGCTCGTCGATCAGATCGTAGATCGTCGTCCCTTGAGACGCGGCGTAGGCCGCCACCTCGGCGAGCAGGATCGCGGCGAAGACCCCGTCCTTGTCGCGAACGTGTCCGTTCCTTCCCATGGCCGTGGCCGTGGCCGGCGGGCCGCCCAGGATACTGAAGCCGTTACTCTGCTCCAGGCAGGCCACGTTGTAGCTCCGAGGCTTATCGTCCATATCCACGGTCTGGTAGATGATGTCCCCGAACCGAGGATCGGACAGGTCGTCTCCCGACCACACGCGCTCCACCGCGTTGGCTATCAAACCGAAACCGACCCAGGTCCTGATGACGCCGACCCCATACTTTCGGGCAAGCCGGACCAGCGCATCGGTCGTTATGTGGGAAAGCACGATGAAGGCCTCCTCCCGCCTCGGCTGGCTTTCCCCTGAATCCACGGCCCCCTGGGACAGGCGGTACCAGAGCAGCAGGGACCAGGCGTCGTCCGCCGAGAGCAGGACATGGGACCGGTTCTCGTGGTATGCGCGGTCTTTCCGGGGGACCTTGATCACGAGTCCCGCCCGGTCGGCGTCCGGATCGGTCCCTATCATCATGTCGAGGCGTTCCATGGACTCCGCGCCGTACTGTTCGCCGTACGCATTCACCGCAATCTCGGCCGCCATGGGATCACCGGGATCCGGTTGCTGTTCCGGATGGTCCTGAAACGCGGGGAAGAGGCCGTCAAGCTCGTCCAACCGGCGACTCGTCACCCTGGCCACGCGGGTAAAGCCAAAATCGTCCAGCAACCGGGGCACGGCTCTTCGTCCGGCCCCGTGAAACGCGCAATACCCGATCCCGATGGAAGGCGCCCACGACTTCATCATCGCCGGGTTGGATATGAATGTCCTGATCTGATCCTGATGCATCTGGTGGATATTGACGAGGGGGCGGTCTGAATAGTCGAATCCGGGCAGCGGGGCGCCGCCACCGAGGAATACGAGTTTGTTGCCGTCCAGGTAAGGATCGTCGGGACGACCCGGATCGGCACCGGCTTCATCGAAGTCCACGAGGGTCACATGGGCCGGAGTCGTTTTCCGGATGTAGTCGTTGTAGATGATCGAACGTTCCCGTGGAGGAAACTGCGATCCGGTCCCGGCGGAAAGCTTGTATCCGTTGTATCTTCGGTCGTTATGGCTCGCCGAAATCAGGATGCCCATGTCGGCGTCCAGCGTCGGAATGGCGAAGGTCATCTCCGGATAAGGGCAGGCTTCGTCAAACAGATAGACTTTCAGTCCCGCGGCGAGGAATACCCGGGATACCAGCCGGGCGAAATCCTGGCCCGCGACCCGGCTGTCATAGCCGATGACGATGGACCGGAGACCATGATCGGTGGCGTACTTCGCCACGCCGGTGGACTTCAACAGGAGAACGATGTTGTTGAGGGTATTCGGCCCCTTGAGGATGGGGGCATCCATGCCGTCGCGGGAGAGGATCAGCAGTTCTTCGTCCGTCATCGCGGCTTTGCCGCGTATGCCCGCTGTGCCGAACTTGATCTCGTCCACGTAGGCTTCAACCAGATCGGCCCACCTCGCCTCTTCGACAGCGGTTCTCAATCCGTCTCTGAGCCTGGGGGACAGTCGGTTGATGTGTTGGTCAGTCAGCCAGTGACGAAAACCGGGGATTACGTTCTGGCGGGCCTGGTCGTACAGTCCTTCATCTATCAGGCCGCGGCGGAACTGCTCGGCCAGGAAGGCGAAAACACCGACTTTCGCCTTCCGAACGACGGCGGCGTCGTCGATCGCCATGGGATCACCCGTCGGCGATATGGACCTGTGTGCGGTTCTTCCCGTACCGGCGGAACTGGACGATGCCGTCTGTCAGGGCGAACAGGGTGTCGTCGTTGCCGCGCCCCACGTTGTTGCCGGGCAGAATCCGCGTTCCACGCTGGCGCACGAGGATGTTGCCGGCCCGGACGCGCATGCCGTCTCCGGTTTTCACCCCGAGAAACTTGGGGTTGCTGTCTCTACCGTTTCGAGAGCTCCCTACACCTTTCTTGTGGGCCATGTCGAGGTTCCTTTCCAATCAGTTCGCTGCGCTTGGATCGTAGTTGATACCGGTTATTTCAAGGGCGGTATAAGGCTGCCTGTGCCCTCTCTTCCGGCGGTAGTTCTTACGGCGCTTCATCTTGAACACCACGATCTTAGGATGACGCCCCTGCTCCGTTACCCTGGCCGTCACGGTGGCGCCGGCCACCGTCGGCGTACCGACCAGCGTCTCTCCGCCGCCCAGGAGCAGCACCTGGTCGATGGTGATCTCGTCTCCCACTTCGGCGGCGATCTTCTCGACCTCGATCGTGTCCCCTTCGTTGACACTGAACTGCTGATCGCCCGATCTGATGACAGCGTACATCTATTGCTCCTTGTCCCTTTGGTCCGGTGGTCCGCTTACTTGAACTCGTCGGTTACGTCCAGGTCCCGTTTACCCGAAAACACGCGAAACTCTTCCACGTGCAGAAACGGATCTTCCTCGACCTGAAGTTGCATCTTGTATTCGTCCTGCAGGTTCACCAGTTTCTCCTGGCCGTTTTCGTTCAGACTCAATGCCACGGTGGGATGTACCTTGAGCTTGAGTTTCCGTTCTCTCAACCCCGGCCTGGCCCGCTTCAGCCACCGGCCTATCTGGGTCACCATGGTGATGCGCGACATGATTCGTCCCGTTCCGTCGCACACCGGGCACGCTTCGCTGAAGGTGAACAGCAGGCTCGGACGAATCCGCTGGCGGGTCATTTCGATCAGTCCGAATTCGCTGATCTCCTTGGACATGCGCGTCCTCGCGCGGTCGTGGGACATGGCCCGCTCCATCTCCTGGTGCACCTGCCGCCGGTTTCCGCGATCTTCCATATCGATGAAGTCGATGACGATAATGCCCCCGATATCCCTGAGTCGAAGCTGCCGCGCGACCTCCGCGCAAGCTTCCAGATTGGTCTGGAACACGGTTTCCTCGTGCCCCCTGGATCCCGCGTACCGCCCCGAATTCACGTCTATCGTAACCAGGGCTTCGGTCGGTTCGATGAGGATGTATCCGCCGTTCTTCAGCCAGACCTTCCGGTGCAGCGCCTTGCCGATTTCGTTCTCGATCCCGTAGGCGTCGAACACCGGTGCCGTCCCGTCGTACATGTGGACGCGTTCGCGAAGTTGGGGGGCCACCCCCTTGAGGTACGCCAAGATCTCCTTGTACACCGGCTTCGAATCGATGATCACGCTGTCGATGTCGGGCGTGAACAGGTCGCGTATCATCCCGGACGTCATCTCGACGTCCTTGTGGATCATGGCGGGAGCAGGTGTTTTCCCGACCTGTTTCTCTATGTTCCGCCACGTCCTGGTCAATTGCTTCAGATCGTTCTTCAACTCGGAATCCGATTTTCCGAGAGCGGCGGTCCGCACGATGACCCCGCAGTCGTCGGATTTGAGCATTCTCGCCAGGTCTCTCAGCCTGCGCTTTTCGCTCCAGTCGTCGATCCGTCGCGAAACGCCGACGTAATTGGCATGAGGAACCACCACGAGAAACCTCCCCGGCAGAGAAATCTGAGAGGTGACCCGCGGTCCCTTGGTGCCTATGGACTCCTTCGTGATCTGGACGACGATTTCCTGGCCTTCCTTGACCATCTCCTGGATCCGGTACTCCCGGTCCCTGCCCCGGCCCGATCCGGAATCCTGATTCTCGTCGTCGTCAAAATCTATCCAGTCGGCCCCCCCGGTGACGTCCGATGCCTGCAGGAAGGCCGCCTTGTCCATTCCGATATCCACAAAGGCCGCCTGTATGCTCGGTATGACCGCTGTTACAACGCCCTTGCAGATATTCCCGACCACGCGTTCGTGTTCCGGGCGTTCGACCAGAAGCTCGACGAGATGATTGTCTTCGAGCATGGCGATACGCGTTTCATGCGTGGCCGTTTCAACTACGATATCTTTCCGCAAATAGCTACCTTCTGTCTGATCCTTTTAGAGACCGGCTGACGTAGACCTTCCAAAGTAGTCAAATATAACATGTGGACCATGTGGTGTCAAGCTTCGACTGGCATGAACGAACGCACCTTCGCCAGTACCTCCCGGGGTTCCAGGGTCGTCATGCATATGTTGCCGATGGGACAGTCGACCCGGTTGCAGCCGAGACAGTCGACGGTTTCCTGCCGCACCACCCCGTGTCCATCGCCCCAGGGGCCCTGGGCCCGGGGGTCGGTGGGCCCGAAGATACCGAGCGTCGGGACGTTCAGCGCCGCGGCCATGTGCATCGGACCGCTGTCGTTGCTGACCAGCAGACGACAGCGTTTCAGGAAGGCGCCCAGTTCCGAAAGCGTCACCGCCGGAAGAAGGAGGGGGCGGTTGTTCATGGCCCCGGCGACCTGCCCGGCGAGCCCTTCCTCGCCCGGCCCCCACAGGATCAGGACGTCGGCGCCGTATTCATCGATCAGGGCATCGGCGAGGCGGCCGAAAAACTCGGGCGGCCAACGCTTGACGGCCCATCCTCCTCCGGGATTCAGCCCGATGACCGCTCGCCCTCCCCGGGCGTTTTCACGCAGCCACCGGACAGCCTTTCCGTCGGCCGTCCCGGGAATGGCGACACTCGGCCGGTCGGCGGCAACCGGGACGTCGATCGCCTCCAGGGCTTCCAGGTGGAACAGGACCTCGTGTCTGGTCTGGCCCGAGGGCGTGATCACGGTGTTGTAGGCGTGGCGGCGCCCCCGGAAGGCGTAACCGACCCGTTCAGGCGCCCCGGTCAGCCAGGTCAGCACGGCGCTGCGCGGATTGCCGAACAGGTCGATCGCGAGATCGAAGCGTCTCCGGCGCAGGTTTCGGTAGAACCGCGCCTGCTCGCGCCAGGATCCCCGGAAACCGGCGCGTTCCCAGCGTCGAATCGGCAGCGCGATGAGTTCATCCAGGAACGGATTCCAGCGCACGATGTCCGCGGAGGCCTCTTCCGTCAGAAAAGAGAGACGGGCCCGGGGGAACCGCCGCTTCAGGTTCTCGATGACCGGTGTCGCGAGGACGACGTCCCCGGTGGCGCGCAGTTTGATGACCAGGATGCGGTCGGGATCGGCGGACATGGACGTATCCCGGAGAGGGGTGACTAAGTGGACCGCCCGAGCGCGGACGCGGCGGTCTCGAGCACTGTACGCGGCGATATCGATTCGATGCACGGCGTCGGCCTGATGCAGTAATCGCGGCCGCAGCAGGTGTCCGTTTCCGCCCGCAATGCCACGTGCCCGTCCGCATTGGGGTAGGGAAACCAGATTTCCGGACGGCTCGGACCGAAGAGGCCGATCGTGGGCGTACCCACGGCGACGGCGATATGCATCGGACCGCAGTCATTGGCAACGTACAGATCGCAACGGCGAATCAACGCCGCCAGCCGGGTGAGTGAATCGGTTTCCACGACGGGACAGACATGGCCCGACCACGCGTTCAAACCGGCCATGGTCTCCCACTGCCCGGGTCCCGCGACCAGCAGGACCGTGACGTTCAATTCCTCGATCAGTCCCCGGGCCAGTTCGGCGAACCGCTCCACGCTCCAGGTCTTGGCCGGCCAGCTGGCGCCGGGGTTCAGTGCGACTGTCGGGCGCGTGCCGTCGATTCCCCGCTCCACCAGCCAGGATTCGGCCCAATTCGCGTCTTCGGCGGAGAAATGGACTTCGGTGCGGTCATCATCCGCGGGAACGCCGATCGTGCGGATGGCGTCCAGGCAGGCATCCACTGCCCGAGGGGAAGCCGACCGCCTGATTTTGACATTGTACGCCCTGCCCCGTCCCCGCACATCGTAGCCGACCCGGTACCTGGCCCCCGTGGCCAGGGTCAACAGCGCGCTACGCGGATTCCCGAAGAGATCGATCGCCAGGTCGAATCGCCGCTGCCGCAGGGAACGGAGAAAACGTGCCTGTTCCCGGCACCGGGTCAGGACGGACCGGGCCGGAAGGAGTTCGTCCGGCAGCACGATCACCTCCTCCAGGTGGGGGTTGTGGGCGAGGACCGCCGCGGGTCCCGCCTCCGCCAGGTAGTACAGGCCCGCTTCCGGGTACTGCCGCTTCAGCGCCCTGATCACCGGCGTGGTAAGTACCACGTCGCCGATGAACCGCAACCGGGAAAGGAGGATCCGTTTTGCTTCGGGAGCTTCCATCGGGTATCAAGTGTTTCCTTCGAGTCCGGTGTCCGTCGATCGGACGTCTTCACGCGTCGTCCGGTTTTCGCGCACTGGTCCGGCGGTCTCGCGCGCCGTTCCGGTTTTCGCGCGCCGGTCCAGCGTCGTCGCGCGCCGCCCAACGGGATGTCGACCGCAGAATCTCGCGGTCGGATACGACGGGATCCGGGTCGGACCGCCGCCGCGTCATCACCGCATCCCTGAGGCGCGCCGCGTCCGCCAGCGCGCCCGGAAAAGTCAGGTCGCCCTTCAACACCGCACCGAGAAACCGCGCGACCATCCAGAAGGCATGTTGGACCAGGTAACGCCCGTCCCGCACGTTGCGCCACACGAACAGGATCCGGTTTCTCATGCTGACGCGGTCGATGAGGGCCTGGTCGTGCCGGGAGCCGATCGTCGCGCCGTGGTCGTGGTCAACCCGGCTTTCCGGTTCGTAGCGCACGGTCCAGCCCCGGAGGTACGCGCGGTAGGACAGGTCCAGGTCTTCCGAGTAGAAGGGGGCGTACAGCGTGTCGAATCCACCCAGCGCCAGGTACTTGTCCCGGGAGACCGCCATGGCGGCCCCGTTGGCGTACAACGTCAGCCCACCGGCTTCTCTCTGGGACTCCCGCTCGGCCCACCTGAGCCGAAGCAGCCCGCAGTGCATGGTACCCCGCACCAGCCCACCGCCGGGACGGCCGTCCCCGGCCTGGTAGACCCGGGCATTGACGGCGAACACCCGCTCGTCGCGGAAGTGCGACAGGAGCGGGTCCAAGAACGGCCCGGTCGCGATGACGTCGTTGTTGAGCAGGACCACGACCTCGTGCGAAGCCCGGGACACGCCCGTGTTGCACGCCGCGGCGAAACCCCTGTTCTCATCGTGCCTCACCAGGACCGAATCCGGACAGGCAGCCCGTATCCTTGAGGCGGTGTCGTCCGTGCCGCCATCGTCGACGACGACGATCTCCGCCCGGTCCGCTTCCCCGTGATCTTTCAGCGCGCGCAGGCACCTTTCGACCAGAGGACCCGCGTTCCACGTCGGAATCACGATACTGCATCGCTTGCCCTGTGCCATGATTCAGTCCGAATCGGCCGTCACGCGGAGGACCGCTCCCGGCGTTCCGTCCCGTCCTCCGCCGCGGATTCACGCTGCCATACCTTGACCAGCCTCAGGAACGAGTAGATCCCCATGCACAGGCTGAAGAGAAGACCGGGAAAACCGTCCCTGTACGCCCCCTTCACGATGTAGCACTTCCAGGCCATCCCGAGGGGAGAAAGCACCAGGCGCAGACGTCCCACGCGCTGGCCCGCCTCTATGCGCTCTCCGGCGTCCACCGAACTGTACTGGTTGATCCGGGAGATGAAATCGGAGAGCGTGTTGTGCGAATCGTGGTAGAGGTCTTCGTGGATGAGCCCCAGCTCGCCGTGAGCGTTTAGCTCGATGTGCGCGTGGGCGCCCCCCATCCAGTACCCCTTCCCCTTTCTCATCAGCCGGGGCTGGTAGCTGGGGTTCAGGGTCCCGTGCCGTATGGGAAACCCAAGGAAGTGTTCCAGCCGGTGGATCTTGTACGCGTCGTAGTCCCCGCCGTCCCGCAGCAGGTTGCGGATTCGCTCTTCGAGACCGCCGGTGACGTATTCGTCGGCGTCGAGAAAGAGGATCCAGTCCCCGCGGGCCTGCTCCATGCCGAAGTTTCGCTGGCCGGCGAAGCCCGGCCACGCCCGCTGAAACACGCGGCCGGTGTAGTTTCCCGCGATTTCCAACGTGGCGTCGGTACTGAAGCTGTCGACCACGACGATGTCATCGGCCCAGGAAACCGGTTCCAGGCACCGCCGGAGCTTCCGCTCCTCATTGTACGTGATTACGACGACGGACAGCGATTGCATGGGAGACGCCGGTGGATGTGCGGTTTCAGGAGGATCGACTGCCCGCCGGTCCAGACTCGACGTCGGCGGAGCCGCGGACGTGCAGGTGCCATAGCTTGGCGTACTTGGTGAAAACGTGACACGCGGAAAGGCCGCACAGGATGAAGCCCGGCAGGCCGTCCCGGAAACCCCGCTTCAACACGTACATCTTGAACAGGGTAAAAATCGGACGGAACACCAGATCTGTCAAACGGAAACGCCTGCCCGACAGGTAGAGCTGGCGCGCGCCGAGACTGGTAAAGCTGTTGAACTTGGAAAGGTAGTGATGGAGAGTGGGATCGGTATCGTGGATCATGGGGTGCTTCAGATATCCGGTCGTGCCCCGGATGCGCAGCGACTCGTGGACCTCGTCGTCCGTGAACCGGGGGGCGGCCCCGCGCCGGAAGAGGCGCAGCACGTAGCCGGGATACCAGCCGCAGTGCCGGATCCAGTGCCCGAGGAACAGCGTCTTCCGGGCGATATGGTATCCGGCGTGCGCGCCCGTATCCACAACGGCGAGGATTTCATCGCGCAGGTCCGTGGGCACGTGCTCGTCCGCGTCCAGCCAGAGCACCCACTCCCCCGTGACGTGCTCCAAGGCCACCTGCTTGGTCGGCCCGTAGCCCAGCCACTCCGTTTCGATGACGCGGTCGGCGTACTTCTGCGCTATGGCCACGGTATCGTCCGTGCTCCCCGAGTCCACCAGCACGATCTCGTCGGCGAACCGGGCGCTCCGGAGGCAGGGTTCGATCCGATCCGCTTCATTCCGTGCTATGATTATGATGGAAATGGACATGCTGCCGGCTCCCGTGGATCAGTGTTCCGGGGCCGCCTCGATCATCACCGCGGGACCCGCGTCCTCCGGTTCTCTGACCGAGTCGATCATGGCCTCGATTTCCCGGCCGGGCCTGGGGAAGAGCGGCGTGAGCGACAGGGTCACGGCGAAGTTGATCAGCATGCCGATCGTCCCGATCCCCTGGGGACTGATGCCGTTGGCGAACAGCCCGAAGGTCCAGGTTTCCATGCCGAAGAACACGCACGCGATGATGTAGAAAGCCGTAAAGCCGATACCGGCCAGGATACCGCACACGGCGGGTATCGTACCCACGCGCTTGCTGAAAATGCCCAGTACGATGGCGGGGAAGAAGCTCGCGGCGGCGAGGCCGAAGGCGAAGGCTACCACCTGGCTGACGAAACCCGGCGGGTAGATACCGAATACACCGGCCACGATCACGGCTACGCCGATCACGCTGCGGCCCACGGAAAGGCGCTGGCTCTCGCTCGCGTTCGGGCGCAATACGCGGTAGTACAGGTCGTGGGAAACACTGGACGAAATAACGAGCAGCAGCCCGCTGGCCGTGGACAGGGCCGCCGCCAGACCGCCAGCCGCGACGAGCGCGATGATCCAGCTGGCCAGTTCGGCCATTTCCGGCGTCGCCAACACGATGATGTCACGGTCCGGACCGGAAAGCCCCCGGGCCCTGAGGGCCGTGCGCCCATCCGCACCCTCCGCGCCGTCCGAATCGAGCCAGGACTGGTGGTCGACCTGTATGGAGGACAGTTCCGTGTGCGACAGGGACCCGCCGCGGAAAATCTCGTTGTCGTCACCGGCCGAATACCGCATGACGCCGTCTCCGTCGTCCATCCACAGGATCAGGCCGGTCTTCTCCCAGTTCTCGAACCAGGACGGAAGTTCCTGGACAGTCTTCCCGTTCAGGCTGTCGATCATGTAGTACCGCGCGAAGGCCGCGGTCGCGGGCGCGGTAAGGTACAGCAGGGAGATGAAGAGCAGCGCCCAGAAGGCGCTCCACCGGGCCGCCTTGACCGATTTGACGGTATAGAACCGGACGAGCACGTGGGGCAGGCCCGCCGTGCCCACCATGAGGGCGAGGGCCACGCAGAATACGTTGACCTTGTCCCACCCTCCCACGAAGGTGGCCGTGTAGCTGCTGAACCCCAGGTCGGCCTGTATCTGGTTGAGCTTCTCCAGCAGGTATACGCCCGTCTCGCCCGCGATCGAAGGCTCCAGCGTGCTGCCGAGTCCCGCCTGCGGCAGGGGGCTGCCCGTGAGCTTGATGCTGATGGCGATTGCGGGGATGAGAAACGCGGTGATGAGCACCCAGTACTGGGCGACCTGGGTCCACGTGATGCCCTTCATTCCCCCGAGCGTGGCGTAGATGAAGACAATGGCCATCCCGATGATGACGCCGATATGAATGTCCACTTCGAGGAACCGGCTGAAGACGACGCCCACGCCGCGCATCTGCCCCGCCACGTAGGTAAAGCTGATGAAAATGGCACACGAGACGGCCACCACGCGCGCCAGGTCCGACGCGTAACGGTCGCCCACGAAATCCGGCACGGTGTAGTGGCCGAATTTCCGCAGGTACGGGGCGAGCAGCAGCGCCAGCAGCACGTAGCCGCCCGTCCAGCCCATGAGGTAGACGCCGCCGGCGTACCCCATGGTGGAAATCAGGCCGGCCATGGAAATAAAGGAAGCCGCGCTCATCCAGTCGGCGGCCGTGGCCATGCCGTTGGCCGCCGCGGGCACGCCCCGCCCGGCCACGTAGAAGCCCCGGGTGTCCCGGACCCGGGTCCGCCACGCGATAAAGAGGTAGAGGCCGAAAGAGAGGGCTACGAAGAAATAGGTCCAAGCCTGTACCGACATCGGCCGCGTCTACCCTTCCTGTCTGGTGGTTTCGAGTTCCCGGCGATGCCGGTTGTCCAGGCGATTCATGTACAGGCAGTAGGCCAGTATGAGCAGCACGAACACGATGATGCTGCCCTGGTGAGCGAACCAGAACCCCAGGGGAAAGCCTGTGCCGGATATGCGATACGCGTTGAGCGTGTCTGCGAACAGGATGCCGGCCCCCAGTCCGGCCAGGGCCCACAGCCCGAGCAACAAGGCCATGATCCGTATGTTCGCCCGCCAGTAGCGGCGCAGCGCCGCGGCGGCCCTGCTGCCGGCGGCATCCGGCGAGGCAGCCCTGCTGCCGGCGGCGTCCGTCGAATCAGACATTTAATTCCTCCGGTTCATCCCATCCCGTTCAAGGCTTGACCACGGTCAGATTCGCCTCGACGTACATGCCGGGCAATATGAACGCGAGGTATTTCTCCCACCGGCGGGGAAACCAGTTCGCGAGCAGGCTGACGCCGAGCACCCGGTAGATGTCGCTGAAGATCAGCCTGCAGCCGTCCATTCGGAACCGGCCGTCCCGGCACATCTGGGTGATCGTCACGTAACCGAAATGATGATAGTGGGTCAGGTCGCCATAGGACAACTGCGAAGAGTAATGGGGCGTGACGATGCGGACCGACGCGCCCGGCCGCGCGATGCGGTGCACTTCGTCCATGGCCCGGGACGGCTGGCGGATGTGTTCCAGTATGTGGGACATCTCGATGTGGTCGAATTGTTGGTCGTCGAAGGGATAGGGATATTCGTCCAGGTCGTGGACCACGTCCACGTGCGCCGCATCATTGACATCCAGGCCGATGGCCCCCTCCAGCTTCCCGAAAGGTCCGCAGCCCAGATCAAGTTTCGTCGCCATGTTCACCCGTTCCCGTGCCTTTTAAGGCGTTCGCCTGAGCGGGCAACATGGTACGGGCGGGCCGGGGTCGTGTCAAGTGAATTAGGCCGGGCCCGCCCCAGGCTCAGACCCGGATTATCCCGTCCTGTTCGGCGCCGTGGGAATCAGCCAGCATGGCGATGATTTCGCGGCACACCCGGTCCGGCGGGATCTCGTCGATCCGTTGACTTTCCGCGTAAAAGGCGCGGTGCCGAGTGCCGGGCGGTTTCCAGCAGGCCGGATCGCTGGTGGCGTGGAAGGACAGGGTGGGCGTCTTCACGGCGGCGGCCAGGTGGAGCACGCCGGTATCGTTGCATACGAGCAGATCCGCGGCGTGGATCACGCCCGCGACCTCTCGCAGCGACAGGGGCGGCGCGCTGTGCGCCGGGGTCGATGTAGCTTCTCGGAACGTACGCAGCAAATCATCTTCACCCGGCGCCGGTATGACCACGATCCGCACCGGGAAGCGGTCGGCCAGTTCATCGCAGACGCGGGCCAGTTGTCCGACGGGGTATCTTTTTCTCACGTCCCCGGTACCGAAATGGACGGCGACCACGGGTCCGCGGGGCTTTCCGGGGCCTCCCGCCAGGCTTTCGATTACCTCGCGGCCTCCGGTCTGTTCCTCCTCGGACATGACGTACCGGTAGGAAAGATCGTCCGTATCCGCACCGATGTGCCGCACCACGTCCAGGTTGCGCTGGATCTGGTGCCTGGGTTCGGGATCCACGGGTACGTTAATCGTGTAGAACGGATTATGATCGAGATGATCGAAAGTGGGGGTGGCAGGCCCCATGACCACCGGAGCGCCGGACAGCCAGGCGATGAGGTCGCTCGAAAAGGAGTGGGAGACCGTATTGAACACGACCGCCAGGTCGACGGGATCACGCATCAGGCCGACGAAGGACCCGATGTCCCGGGGCCGCCATCTCCAGCCGGATTCGTGGAAGACCAGTACTTCGTCCACGTCCGGATTTCCCCGGGCCACGGGGGACAGGTAGGCGCGGATCACCAGGGACAGGTGGGCGTCCGGAAACCGCGTCCGTAGCGCGTAGATCGCGGGGGTGGTCAGCAGGAAATCGCCGAACTGATCGTGTTGCCGGATGATCAGGATCCGCCTGATGCCGTCCGGGTCGATCGCCCCGGGCGGCGTACGGCGTTTCCCCAGGGGGTGGCTGGCCAGCCATTTGAGTACCCGGGTCTTGAAACGCTTCTCGATAGGATACCACATCATCGCCGTCCGCCGTCCGTTATTCCGCGACCGGTTCCTGGTCCCGGAACTGCAGGTTGTAAAGCTTCCTGTACAGGCCGTCTTCCTGGATCAGCGAACCGTGGACGCCGGCCTGGACGATCCGGCCGCGGTCGACCACGGCCACCCGATCCGCCTTCTGCACCGTCGACAGGCGATGGGCGATGACCAGGGCCGTCCTCCCCCTCATCAGCCGGTCGATGGCCTCCTGGACCAGCAGTTCGGACTCCGTGTCCAGGCTGGAGGTGGCCTCGTCGAATATGAGGATCTGGGGATCCTTCAGGATGGCCCGGGCGATGGCGATCCGCTGGCGCTGGCCCCCGGAGAGACGCACGCCCCGCTCCCCGAGAAAGGTATCGTATCCGGCGGGCAACTGATCGATGAAAGCATCCGCGTTGGCGGCGGCCGCGGCGGATCGAATCCGGTCCAGGGGCGTGGTCTCCACGCCGTAGGCGATGTTGTTGCGGACCGTGTCGTTGAACAGGATGACGTCCTGTGTCACGATGCCCATCTTCTCCCGCAGGGAAGCCACGGTGACCGACCGCAGGTCGCGCCCGTCGATCTCGATGCGGCCGCCGGTCGGGTCATAGAACCGGGCGACCAGGTCCACCAGGGTGGACTTGCCTCCCCCGCTGGGCCCCACCAGGGCCACGGTTTCTCCCGACCGGACCTCGAGGTCGATCTCCTCCAGGGCGGGCCCGGAGGCCTGATGGTACCGGAAGGTAACACGATTGAAGCGGATTTCCCGCCGTAGGTCGGGTAGCGGCTGCGCATCCGGCGCGTCCGTGATCTCGGGCGCCGTGTCCAGGATCGAGAAAACGCGGTCGGCGGCGGCGATCCCTTCCTGGATCCGGTTGTGTACCTGTCCGAGTTCCTTCACCGGTTTCATCATGGAAAAGAGGGCGAGGAAGAAAGTCAGGAAGTCCTCGGGCGCCAGCAGGTCGCCTTCCAGGACCTGACGCCCCCCGTACCAGAGAATCGCCAGGCCGACAGCGCTGCCCAGGATTTCCGTTATGGGGCTCGCCAGGTTGTGCATGTGGGTCAGGCGGAGCAGCGTGCGGAAGTAGTGCTGCGTCTGCCGCTTGAACTTGCCTATTTCAAAAGACTCCATGTTGAAGGCCTTGACCACCCGCACGCCGGCCACGGTCTCCTGAAGCGTCGAGGTCAGATCGGCCATGGCTTCCTGGGAGGCCGTGCTGCTCCGGCGCAGCCGCCTGCCCACCGTGGTAATGACAAGGACGCTCAAGGGAAGCAGGACCAGGGAGACCAGCGTCAGTTGCCAGCTCAGGATCAGGAGGATCGCGAGAAAGACCACCACCAGCATGGGTTCTTTGATCAGCGTGCCGAAAGCGGCCGAGATCGTCCCGTTGATCTTCATGACGTCGTAGGATACGCGGGAGATGAGCTCCCCCGTGCGTTCCCCGTGGAAGTAGGACAGGGAAAGACGGTGCAGATGGATGTATAGGTGGTTCCTCAGGTCTTTTATGACGCCGTTCTCGGCGAAGGCCATGAGGTAGGCCTGCAGGTAGCTGCTGATGTTCTTGAGCAGGAGGATGGCCAGAATGATCAGGCAGAGGCGTTCGAGGGTCGCCTGCTTGGTGGGCCGGGTGATCAGGTCGCTGGTTCGTTCTTTCAACGACTCCCGCAGGTCCGTCATCCCCGTCCGCTGTTCAAGCCGGTTCGCCGAATCCTGTGCCAGGTCGAGCTGTCCGGTCCGCCCGGTCCGCCCGGTCCGCCCGGTCCGCCCGGTCCGCCCGGCCTGCCCAGGCTGACCGGATGGTTCCGTCTGCACCGTCTCCTGGCCGAAGAGGGTCTGCAGAAAGGGCAGGGCCACCCAGACCGTGGCGCTGCTGGTGATCGCGAAGCAGGCCATGCAGACCATGGCGCCGGCCATGAAGTACCAGTAGGGCTTCACATAGGACAGTATTCGGAGGTACAGGTTCATGAAGAAGCCGGGACCGGATCAGGCGGGATGGACCGTTGAAGTGGCATAGAGCGCTTCCACGCGGTCGGTCATGGCATCGAGATTGAAGCGCTCTCTGGCCTGCCGGTAACCGTTCTCCGCGATACGTTCGCGCAGACGCTCGTCCGTCAGCAGCGATTCGACCGACCGCGCCAGCCCTTCCGCGTCTCCACCCTGAAAGACCAGGCCCGTCTCGCCTTCCACAACCGTGTCCAGCGTTCCGTCGGACCGGGTCGAAACGCAGGCCACGCCCATGGCCATCGCCTCGATGACGGTCGCGCCGAATCCCTCCGCTCTGGAGGGAAATATAAAAACGTCCATGGCCTTGAGCAAGGCGGGAATATCCCGTCTGAAGCCCGTGAAGAGTACGGTTTCAGCGATATCCAGTTCCCGGGCGTATTGTACGATTCCGTCGTGGTATGCTTCCTCGCCGTAGCTGGCCGAACCCACGACCAGGAATCGTAGAGGCTTATCCGGATGGCGGTCCCGAAGCATCCGGGCGGCCTGCAGGAACTCCTCGTAACCCTTTCCCGGCGAAACGCGTCCCACGGTACCCGCCACGATAGCGCCGACCGGAATACCAAGCGATCTTCTCGTGTCCTCCCGGTCGTAGCGGGCCGGATCGAAACGGTCCATGTCCACGGCCGGATGGACGGTCACCACGCGGTCCGGTGGGACAGGACAGGTCTCCCGCACGTTCCTGTTCAGTGTCTCCGACACCGTGATGATGCGGGAAACGCGCCGATACAGCCACCGGTGCAGCGGGTCCCTCTTCGTCACGTATGAACCGACGTGTTTGGTGAGGAGGATCGGTCCGTCGAAACCCGCCAGCAGCGCGGCGGGCACCGTCTGCCAGAGGTCGCGTGACAGATGGAGATGGATGACGCCGGGCCGGAAGCGCCGTATGCAACGCTGAAGCGCCCAGGTCGAAGCGAGATTCACATATCCGCCTGCGCGGATGGTCTCGGTCGGAATATCCCGCCCCCGTGCTTCCCGGACGATGGATCCCCCGGGGTGGAGCACGAGACGCACGTCGTGGCCGCGATTCCTGAGCTTTTCGGAAAGGATCGGCACGTGCATCTCCGTGCCGCCCCAGGCCAGGGAGGAACACACCTGCAGAATGCGCGTGGGCGCCAGGCCGGCCATGGGCATTCCTTTTGGCGCAGGTAAATCAGACAGGGGGCGATTGCGGGCACCCGGGCGGCCCATGCGGCCGGTGCGGCCCGGCAGGTCCACTGGATCCATGCGGCCCACGCAGACCATGCGGTCCAAGCGGTCCAGGCGGACCGGCAGATTGCGGGTCTGCTGGCATCACTTCCACACCTGGTGCCAGGCGCATTCCGTCTGAAAGATGTAGTTGTTGCACTGGCTGCAGATTTCGAGCTCGTCGTACCGGTTCTCGATCATCTTCTGGCGGATTTCCTGGATCGGAGCGCCGTTCCAGACTTCCCTGATCGATTGCTTCGAGACGTCGCCCACCTCTACCTTGAAGTCGAAATCGAGACAGCAGATGGACACGCGGCCGTCGTTGGCGATGACGAATTCCTCCCAGGGATGCTTGCAGGGAAAGGTGAAACCGCCCGTGGCCGATGCCGCGGCCTGGTCGCCCACGTTCTTGTCTTCCACGCTGCCCGTCCAGGTGGTATAGCTCTGCACCACTACGTTGTCGGCGATGGGCGTCCACAGGTCCCGGAACGCATCGATCTCGTGCTGGGTCTCGGCCATGTTGATGATGGTCACCGTGATTTCCGGCGTCTTGCTGCGGACGGACCGTTTCAGTTCCATCAGGTACCGCGCGTTCTCCACCACCTGTTCGTAATCGAGCCCGACGCGCACCGCTTCAAAGGTCTCCGCCGTCGCCCCGTCGATGTCGATGTTGATCTTGTCCAGCCCGCAGTCGATGAGCTCCTGCGCCTTCTGTGGCGTGATCAGGGAACCGTTGGTACTCACGCTGACCGGCACGCGGGGCAGTTTTCGTTTCGTATACGCGATCATCTCGACGAGCTGCCTGTTGATAAAGGACTCCCCGAACATGAAGGGCTGTATGAGCCGGATGTACCGGGCGTTTTCGGCACATTCGTCGATGATCTTGCGGTACAGGTCCATGGACATGTTGCCCTTCTTGCGGCTCAATAGTTCACGCGGGCACATGATGCAGTCGGCGTTGCAGAAACTCGACCCCTCGATGCTGATCACTTCCGGGAACCTCAGTTTCCGCGCTACAATGGAATCCCGAAGGACCCGCTGAAGCGGTTCGTATCGCGATGCGGTTTTATAAAGCGTGTCTTTCAGGCTCATCCGGTATCAACCATCCTTCCAGTTGAATTCTTCGTCACCGTCCCTTATCAGCCGGTTGTAGCCCGGCTGCCGCGTCCTTACCTCTTCGGTACGTATGGGCGGGAACATCCGGCTGCCCCGCTCCCTGTACATCCGGTACTCCCAGGTTTTCGCGTATCCGGACATGACCGACACCGAGGAAAGCAGGCAGAGCAGAAGCCCCTGCATCCCATCGAGATAGCCCCTTTTCACCACGTACATCTTCCAGAACGCGCCCAGGGGGGCTAGGGCGATGTGCACCCAGGTTATGCTGCGGTCCGGATGCGCCTTCAGCCGGTTTCTCACCTCGATCGACGTATACTCGTTCAGCTTCTCGATATACTGGTACAGACTGGTATAGGCATCGTGTATCAGGGGTGAATCAAGACCGCCGGTCGGTCCGTCCACGACAAAGGTCTCGTGTACCTGGGTCCTGGTGACGCTTGTTTTCGTCCGGCGGAACAACCTCAGCGGCCGGTCGTCTCCCCATCCCGCCGCGTGCCGGATGTGACGGGAGAGGAAGTAGTTCTCCCGCGGAACATGATAGCCGTCGCAGGGCGCTGGCGACGCGAGAAGACCCTGGATCTCCGACGCCAGGGATTCGCTGAGCCACTCGTCCGCGTCCAGATTCAACACCCATTCGGAAACCGCCCGGTCCAGCGCCTGCTGTTTCTGCTGCCCGCTGCCGTGCCGGTCTTCGTGAAACAGCCGGACCTTTTCGTGGCGGTTGCAGATCTCGACCGTCCGATCAGTGCTTCCGCAATCCACCACCACGATTTCATCGGCCCAGGAAACACTTCGCAAACAGGTATCGATATGCGGTTCTTCGTTATAAGTAATGACGATTACGGATATGGAATCCATACACGCGTCATCGATCCCGTTCAATGGCGTAATCAACCATGTTCAACAGCGCATGTTTCGCCGGGCTCTCCGGTTCGTCGACGAGGATCGCCTTGGCCTCTTCGGCGTATTCCAGCGCCTTGCTCCTCGCGTAGCGGATGCCGTCGTGCACATGCACGAAGTCGACGATTTCATCGCAGACCCCTTCGCTCCACTCGGCTTCAAGCAACTGCTCCACGCGCCTGCTTCCGTCGGTCGAAGCGTTCCCCAGGGCATGGATGAGCGGCAGGGTAACCGTGCCCTCCCGAAAATCGTTCCCCCTCGGTTTGCCGATGACGTCTTCGTCTCCCGTGAAATTCAGGATGTCGTCGGTAATCTGGAAAGCCATGCCGAGCTTCTCGCCGAAGGCGCCGAACCGGCAGGCCGTTTCGGTCGAACGGCTCGTAAGAAAGGCCCCGGAGTCGCAGCCGCACGCGATGAGTGAAGACGTCTTGTTGCTAATGATGCGATAGTACTCGGTCTCCGAAGTCTTGATGTTGAACCGGCGTATGGCCTGGTGCAATTCGCCCTCGGTAAGCCGTTCGACGCATTCCGCGATTTTCGACGTGATCCTCGAACAGTCCAGCTTCGCGATCAGCGTCAACACCCTGGCGATGACGTTGTCGCCCATGAGCACCGAGACGTGATTGTCCCAGATGGAATTCAGCGTGGGCAATCCGCGACGGGTCGTAGCCCGGTCCACCACGTCATCGTGTATCAGCGTCGCGGTATGGCAAAGTTCGATAATGAACGCCGCCAGCATGGTCTCTCTGCACGGCGAGCCGTATGCCGAAGCGGACAGGAAAACCAGTGCGGGTCTCAGCCGCTTGCCCTTGGTACGAACCAGGTGGGACCAGATCTGGTTGATGACTTCCACGTCGGACTGGGATATCTCCCTGATCTTGCATTCAAACTCGTCGAGATGCCCCTGTACCGGCGCGCTGATGGTCCTGAAGTCTATGAATACCCCCGATTGGCTACACGGTACGGCCCGCTGGAATACATGAATATATGGCGCAAAACCGCCTGAAAGTCAACCCAATTCGCCGGTTTGGGCGCAGGGGCGGGGGGTGGCGGAAAGGAAGGGGTTACGGCAGCGTCACGACCGCCCGTTCGGCCAGTTGCAGCAATTCCGAGGGGAAAACGCCCATGGCCAGAATGGCCAGGGCGGAGAGACAGAGCGCGGTCATGCCGCTGAAGGACAGACGCCCGACCGCCTCGGCGGGCGCTCCAGCCGCGGGCCGCATGTACATCCAGACCACGACACGGAGGTAATAGTATAGCGATACGCCGCTGAACAGCAGGCCGATCACCGCCAGCGCGATATATCCCCCGGTCACCACCGCGCTGAAGAGGTAGAACTTTGCCATGAACCCGGCCGTGGGCGGTATGCCGGCCAGGGAGAACATGACCACGGCCATGACCGCGGCGAGGAGGGGATGGCGGCTGCCCAGGCCGGCCAGGTCATCCAGTGTCGCGCATTCAGCTCCGCGGGCCGAGAGCACGGCCAGCACGCCGAAGGCGCCCAGATTCATCGCCGTGTATACGATCAGGTAGAAGATGATGCTCGCGCTTCCGTCCTGGCTGTTCGACACGAACGGCAGCAGCATATAGCCGGCGTGGGCGATGCTCGAATAGGCCAGCAGCCGTTTCAGGTTGGTCTGTACCAGCGCCACGATGTTGCCGACGGCAATCGTGAGGACGGCCAGCACCGAAATCAGCGGGATCCACTCCATCTGAAGCCCGGGGAAGACCGTCACGAGCAGCCGTATCAACACTACGAAGGCGGCGGCCTTGGAGCCGGTGGACAGAAAGGCGGCGACGGGGGTCGGAGCGCCTTGGTACACGTCCGGGGTCCAAGCGTGGAACGGGACCATGGAGATCTTGAATCCGATGCCGACCAGGAGCAGGCCCAGTCCGCCGAGCAGCAGGAGATTCACGGCGTCGCTTCGCTCCCCGGCCAGGGTACGCGCTATGGCGCCGTACCCGGTGCTGCCGCTGGCGCCGTAGAGCAGGGCCATGCCGTATAGAATGAACCCGCTGGCGAAGGCGCCCAGCAGGAAGTACTTCAACGCGCCTTCGTTCGAACCCGCGTCCCGCTGTTCGAAGCCGATCAGCACGTAGAGCGAGATGGAGAGCACTTCCAGGCCCAGGAAGAAGGAGAAGAGGTCGGTACTCGCCGCCATCATGCTCATGCCCGATACGGCGTAGATCAGCAGCGCGTAGTACTCCCCGCGGTCGATCGAACGGGCTTCGGCATAGGAGATGGAAATCAGTACGGTCAGCACGGCGCCGGCGATGAACACCAGGGTGGCCACCAGGCTGAAGTCGTCCATCACCATCATGGGCGACGTGTCCGAGAAGGCGACGGGGCCCTGTCCCAGCTGGTTCACGGCAACCACGCCGGAGACCGCCAGGAGCAGCAGGCTCAGGTAGGGGATGCCCTTGCGAAACCGCTCGAACAGGCCGATGATCAGGACCACGGTCGCGGCGGACACGAGGAAGATCTGCGGCATCACGGCGTAGAGATTGATCGCGGGCAGTACCGTATTCATGGCGTATCCTGGCCGGTTTCACGGGTCGCGTCCAGGCCGTCCAGGCTGGCCGGCAGCGACGCCGATTCGATGGGTAACCGGGTTGTTCCGTCCGGCGGCAACGCCGATTCGATGGATGTCCGGGGCATGCCGGCAGGCGGCGTCTCGGCCAGCCGGTGGGTCTGGACCAGCAGTTTCTGCACCGAGGCCTCCATGGTCCGCAGGAATGGATTGGGATACACCCCGATCCAGACGATGAAGAGCGTCATGCAGGCCAGCACGGCCGACTCCCGAAACGACAGGTCCTTGATTCCCCGATTCTCTTCCCTGGTCAACGGACCGAAGACGACCTTCCTGTACATCCTGAGCATGTAGGCGGCCGCCAGGATGATTCCGGTGGCGGCGACTACCGCGATCACCACGTGTTTCTGAAACACGCCGACCAGAATGAGGAATTCCCCGACGAAATTGCTCAGGCCCGGCAGGCCGACGGAGGCCAGGGTGAATACAAGCAGGAACGCGGAGAAAACCGGTATCGTATGCCACAGCCCGCCGTACGATTCCATGTCCCAGGAATCCCGGCGCTGCGCGAGCATCATGGCCGCCAGGAAAAGTCCGCCCGTGGAGAGCGCCAGGCTGACGATGTGAACGACCGCGCCCTGGATGCCGTGCTGGTTCAGGGCGAAAACGCCCAGCACCACAAACCCCGCGTGACTGATCGTCGAATAGGCGATCAGCCTCCGGATATCCGACTGTGCCAGGGCGATCAGGGCGCCGTAGACGATTCCGGCCGCGGCCACCGCGCACATCAGGGGCGCCAGCTCGGCCAGGGCATCGGGAAACAGGGGAAGGGTCAGGCGAATGAACCCGTAGGCCGCCATCTTGACGAGTACCACGGCAAGGACGATAGCATCGGGCAACCACGTATGAAAGGGCACCATGGGCACCTTCACCGCGAAGGCGGCGATGAAGGCGAGGGCGAGCCAGAACTGAACTTCCGGAGGGATGGCAAGCTGGTACAGCGCGGCCATCTCGAAGGTGAGAACCCCATGGGCCTGGTGATAGAGAAAGGCCAGCGTGATGACCGCGGCCAGCATCAGCAGGCTGCCGAACACGGCGAACAGGAAGAACTTCAGGGCCGCCCGGGCGCTGTTTTCGTAACCCCAGATGCCGATCAGAAAGTACATGGGGATCAGCATGCCTTCCCAGAAGAGGAAGAACAGGAACAGGTCGAGGGAGAAGAACACGCCCATCAGCGTGGTTTCCATCAGCAGCATGAAGACCTGGTAGGCCCGCACCCGCTCGCTTACGATCGTCCAGGTACCGAGCAGCGCCAGGGGCCACATGAGTGCGGTGATCCCGGCGAGGAGGATGCTGATGCCGTCCGCCCCGACGTGATAGGACACGCCAAGGGACTCGATCCAGGGTATGCGCTCCACGAACTGCGGATCGCCCACGTGGGACTTGAATGCGCCGAAACAGGCCGCAAATAGGACGAGCACCAGGGCGGAGACGCCGAACCCCACCCACCTGGCGGCCGTGTCTCCTTTGACGACGAGGAGGAGCACCGCGCCGAGTACGGGCAGCCAGATGATGAGGGAAAGCAGGGGCAGATCGGTCATGAAGAGCACCTTCTAATCCTTCGGCTACGGTCCCAGGTAACCGGTGAGGTAGGCGAATACCACCAGTGCGCCGACGAGCATGATCAGCGCGTAGTTCTGTACGACACCCGTTTGCGTGTACCGGATCACGCTGCCCACGCCGCGCACCGTGAGGGCGGCCAGGGTCAGCCCTCCGTCGATGATCGCGGTATCCACGATACGCCAGAATCCCCAGGCGATCTTCCTGAGCGGCCCGACGATCAGGGCATCATAAATCTCGTCGACGTAGAACTTCCTCAGCGAAAGCGTGTACAGCGCACGAGGAACCAGGCGGTCGAAAACCGTGTTGCCGCGGATGTACACGGCATAAGCGCCCCAGATGCCGGCCGCGGCCAGAAGCAGGGTCAGGACCATCAGGGCCATCTCGACGCTCGAGGACGGAACCGGCACTTCCGTCAGTCCGGAAAACACGGGGGCCAGAAACTCGCCGAAACGGTCCATGCCGGACGCGAACACGTGGGGAATGCCGATGAATCCGCCCACGGTGGACAGCATGGCCAGCAGGACCAGCGGTATGGTCATGACCCGGGACGATTCGTGCACCTTCTCCGTTTCCTGCGCGTTCAGCCGGGTTTTGCCGCCGAAGGTCATGAAGAGCAGCCGGAACATGTAGAAGGAGGTCATCACCGCGGTGATCAACCCCACAAACCACAGTACGGGGGCGTTGACGAAGGCGCCCAGGAGGATCAGGTCCTTGCTGAAGAAACCCGCGAAAGGCGCGATCCCCGCGATGGCAAGGGTGGCCAGCAGCATGGATTTGTAGGTCACCGGCATGAGGCCGCTGAGGCCGCCCATGTTGCGCAGGTCCTGTGGATCCTTGCCGTCTTCCAGGGCGTGTTCCAGGACGTGAATGACGCTGCCCGCGCCCATGAACAGCAGGGCCTTGAAGAACGCGTGAGTGACCAGATGGAAGATGCCCGCGGTGAAATATCCGACGCCGCAGGCCAGAAACATGTACCCCAGCTGGCTCACGGTGGAATAGGCCAGGACGCGCTTGATATCGAACTGGGTCAGGGCGATGTACGCGGCGAATACGGCCGTGACCGCGCCGATGACGGCCACGACGGTCATGACCGTGGCGGACTGCACGAAGAGCGCGTGACAGCGGGCCACCATGTACACGCCCGCGGTCACCATGGTGGCCGCGTGGATCAGCGCGCTGACCGGCGTGGGGCCTTCCATGGCGTCGGGCAGCCAGACGTGGAGGGGCACCTGGGCGGACTTGCCCATGGCCCCGATGAAGAGCAGCAGGGTGATCGCCGTGACGACCGGCGCGAGTACGGCCGGGTCCGTCGCGAACACGTCGGCGTAGGTGAGCGATCCGGCGAACAGGAATATCATGAGCAGGCCGAGGATGAAGGCGAAATCGCCGACGCGGTTCACCACGAAGGCCTTCATGCCCGCGTTCGCCGCGGACTGCCGTTCGCACCAGAATCCGATCAGCAGATAGGAACAGAGTCCGACTCCTTCCCAGCCGACGAACATCAGCAGGAAGTTGTTGCCCATCACGAGGATGAGCATGGCGAACATGAACAGGTTCAGGTAGGAGAAATACCGGACGCAGCAGGTATCCTTGCCCATGTATCCGATGGAATAGACGTGGATCAGCAGTCCGACGCCCGTCACGACCAGCATCATGACCGTCGACAGCGGATCGATCAGGAAGGCCACGTCCACCGCGAAGGTTCCCGCCGTAATCCACGAATAGACGACCACGTCGATGCTGCGCTCCCCCGCCGGCATCCCGATGAGCCGGAAGAAGACGCCCAACGCGAGCAGGAAGGATACCGCAACCGCGGCGCAGGCGATCATCCCGGAGACCCTGGGGTTCCGGTTGCAGAACACGTTGATGAAGGCACCCAGCAGGGGCAGGAGCGGAATCAACCAGACGTAGCTGAAGGATTCTGTCATGTCGTTCTCAAAGAAGCCGGACAGGCCGGACAGGCCGATCAGGCCGGACAGCGAACTACCAGCGCAGGGACCGGACCTCGTCAATGTTGACCGTTCCGCGATTGCGGAACAGCAGGATCACCAGGGCGAGGCCGATCGCCACCTCGGCGGCCGCCACCGTAATCACCAGGAACACGTAGATGTGACCGTCGGCCATGCCGAACTGCCGGGCGAAGGCCACGAAGGACAGATTCGCCCCGTTGAGCATCAATTCTATGCTCATGAGCACGATAATGGCGTTTCGCCGGACCAGCACGCCGGTCGCGCCCACCAGGAAGAGCACCGCGCTCAGAATCAGATAGTAGGAAATCGGGATCATGAATTGATCGGTTCCATCACAGCCAGCGTTTATTCGCCCACGGAAACCGTGCCCTTGCGGGTCAGCACCACCGCCCCCACGATGGCGATCAGCAGGAGGACGGCCGCAATCTCCACGGGCAGCAGGTACTTCGTGAAAAGCAAAGACCCGATCTGTTCCACTTCGCCGTATCCGGCCTGGCCCCCGTCCGCCGGCGAAGCCGTTCCGCCGCCCGCGTAAGACATCACCATGGCCGCCACGGGAAGGAACAGGAGCGCGGCCAGGATGACGGCCAGCGGTTTCTGGATCCGGAACGTCCCGCCTTCCTCGCGACTCAGGTTCAGCAGCATGATGACGAAGAGGAACAGGACCATGATGGCGCCGGCGTACACGACGATCTGGATGATCGCGACGAACTGGGCATCCAGCATCAGGTACAGGCCGGCAATGGAGATCATGACCATGATGAGCAACAGCACGCAGTAGATCGGGTTGCGCTGCAGGATCATCGCCACGCTGCTCACCACGGCTACGATGGCGAAAAAAAGGAAGAAGTAGAGTTCCATAGTATTCGTCGGGGCACGGACCCCGGCCTTTCAGTGGCCGCCCGGTCCCCCGGGACTGGAAAGCTGATCTCCCCTGGGGCGTGTAAAGGGCTTCCGGTTTTTTCGAAGGACCTGGCCCAGCGTGCCTTCCTGGTCCCGTGTGTCATCATAGTTTTTCAGCAAGCGCTCACGGTCCCAGATCATCTCTTCCCGCGTCGTGGCCACGAGATCGATGTCGTCCGTCATGTCGATGGCGTCCTCGGGACAGGCCTCTACGCACATGCCGCAGAATATGCACCGGAGCATGTCGATCTGGAAGGTGCGGGGAATCTTCTCCCGGTCGCTCCACTCGGTTTCCATGCCTTCTATGGTGATGCAGTCGGCGGGACAGGCCACGGCGCACATTTCGCACGCCACGCACTTGATCCGGTCCTGGTCGTCCTTGTTGAGCCGATGGGCGCCGCGGTAGCCGGGCGGCAGGATCTTCTGCACCTCCGGGTACTGCATCGTAATCTTCTTCCTGAAGAGGTGCGCGAGGGTCAGGAGCATGCCCTTGATCACCGCCGGCAGGTACAGCCTTTCCGACAGGGTCATCTTGCGCGCTTCAACGACGATTGCCATGGATCACACTCCCGTATCAGACCAGCATCCAGATACCGGTGATTACGACGTTCAACAGGGCCAGCGGCAGCAGCACCTTCCATCCGATCGCCATCAGCTGGTCGTACCGGAACCGGGGCAGCGACCACCTCACCCAGATATAGACAAAAAGGAAGAAACCCGTCTTGAGCAGGAATCCCGCCACCTGGTACAGCGTCACCAGGCCAGACCCGACCTGGTCCTCGAAGGGCATGTGCCATCCGCCGAAGAAGAGGGTCGCCATCAGGGCGGAGGCCGCGATCATGCTGGCGTATTCCGAGATCATGAACATGGAGAAACGCATGCTGCTGTATTCCGTGTGGTAGCCGCCGACGAGTTCCTGCTCGCATTCGACCAGGTCGAAAGGCAGGCGGTTGTTTTCGGCGAAGGCCGCGATAACGAAGATCACGAAGGCCAGCGGCTGGCGGAAGATGAACCAGTCGAGGAACCCGTCCTGCGCCGCGACGATCTGGCTCATCTGCAGCGATCCCGTGAGCATGAGGATGCCGACGATCGACAGGCCCAGCGAGAGCTCGTAGCT
This sequence comes from Gemmatimonadota bacterium, assembly GCA_026706345.1. NCBI lineage: Bacteria > Pseudomonadati > Gemmatimonadota > Gemmatimonadota bacterium. The sequence goes on from JAPOYX010000081.1 coordinate 49,892, forward strand.
GATCATCTGCGCCGACGACCGTATCCCGCCCAGCAGGGTGAACTTGTTGTTGGCGCTCCACCCGCCCAGGGCGATCCCGTACACGGCTATGGAGGTCATGCCCAGGACATACAGGATCCCGACGTTCAGATCGATGATCTGCAGCGTGGTCGTGGTTTCCTGGATCTGCAGGCCGAAGAGATCGAAAGCCGGAATGGTCACTTCGCCGCCCGCGGGAATCACCGCGAAGATCAGCAGGGCGGGAACGAGGATAAGGGCCGGAGCGATGGCGAAGAGGATACGATCGGCGTTTGCCGGTATGAACTCTTCCTTCCACATGAACTTGATGCCGTCGGCCAGCGGCTGCAGCAGACCCATGGGACCGACGCGATTGGGGCCGAGCCGGTCCTGGATCAGGGCACTCACCCGGCGTTCCATGAAGGTGAGGTAGGCAACGGTTGTGAACACCACCACCAGCAGAATGCCGATTTTGACCAGGGCGATGGCACCTTCCAGGATTATGGGGTCCACGACCAATCCACTAACCTCCCGCTGCCTCGGACGGTTCTTCGCCGCCCTTCATGGCGCCCTGATCGCCGATCAGGTCATAGGTGAGTCCCGTGTATCCTTCCACGCGGCCGGCGATTTCCTCCAGGATTTCTGCGGGCTCCGTCCCACCCAGGTCGGCTCCCATGCGCTGTCCCACATACCTGAGTATCGCGCCGTCCTCGCGCGCGCCGCCGGGCGGTGGAAAGGTGGGGTTCAGCCGCTGCACGCGGCCCTTCGCATTGGTCATGGTACCGTTCTTCTCGAAGGGAGTCGTCCCGGGGAAGACCACGTCGGCCAGGTCGGCGAGGTCGGAGCGATGCATGTCGTGCACCACCAGAAATTCGAGCTTGCGGAAGGCCTCCGCCACCTCCGGCGACAGGGTCTGGCCGATATCTCCGCCCAGCACGTAGAGCCCCTGTATTGTCCCGTCGCCGATACCCTGCAGGAGGTCGTCCAGCGAGTCGGCGCCCAGCATGTCACTCGCGCCCCGGGTGTTGGGCGTCCTGTCCGCGTCGATGTGGAATCCGCTTTTCGACGTCCACGCTTCTCCATCGGGCTTGCGGGCGAGGCCGGTCCGAGGCGATCCGAAGGCCTCTGCGCCCAGTTTGCACAGCAGGTAGTTCTCCTCGTTGGTCGCCATGGACGATCCGACCACCCCCATGGCGGAATCCCCTTCACCGTCCAGGACGGCCCGGATGCCGCTGATGGCCGCGTCCATGGCATCGGGCCACGTGGCCTGCACGAGTTCACCGTCCACCCGCATCAGCGGCGCCGTCAGCCGGTCCGCGTCCTGCCAGCCGTGGTAGCAGAACCGCCCTTCGTCGCACATCCAGTACCCGTTTACCGCCTCGTTGTGCCGGGGCTTGGTACGGTAGATCTTCTGGTGCAGGACTTCCAGCGTGGTGTTGCACCCCGTGGCGCATCCCGGGCACACGGTGTCCACCTTTTCATAATGCCAGATGCGGGGCTTGTAGAGGAAATCCTTGGTGACCAGGGCGCCCACGGGACAGATGTCCGCCACGTTCGCTGACATCTTGTTGTCCAGGGGAAGGCCTTCGAAGGTCGCGATCTCGGACTTGCTTCCCATCTGGACGACGCCCAGTTCCGACGTTCCCGAGATCTCGTCGCAGAAACGGGTGCAGCGCTGGCACAGGATGCAGCGCGTCGTGTACAGCGTGATGTGCGGACCGAGGTCCTTCTTCGGCGGGACGCGCTTGGTCTCGACGAACCGGCTGTGGCCGCGGCCGTGGTCGAAGGAATGGTCCTGCAGCTTGCACTCCCCAGCCTGGTCGCACCAGGGGCAGTCCAGGGGGTGGTTGATGAGCAGGAACTCCATGATTCCCTTGCGGTTGTCCAGTACCGCCGGGGAATTGAACCGGAAGTTCATCCCGTCCTTGATCCGTATCGTGCACGAGGTGACGATGCCGAACTGTCCGGGCCGGATCTCCATCTCGGTGAGGCACATCCGGCAGTTTCCGTCCGGCGCCAGGCCCGGGTGATAGCAGAAATGGGGGATGTCGATGCCCAGGTCCGCCGCGGCGTCGATCAGGTTGCGCCCCTCTTCCACGGTGTACTGCTGTTCGTCTATGGTAATGGTCGCCATGAGGATCTCATCCAGCCGCGTCGGCTTCATCTGTCTTTAGACGGAAATTGCCGGGCAAGGGAGGTATGTGTTCATACTGGCCGGGCCGCAGGTACGATTCCTCCACGGGCAGGACGACCAGTTCTTTCCGTTCGATGCAGGCCCTGAATTCGGGCCAGTACTTGACGAGTATCGTGCGTACAGGCCAGACGCCCGGCGCCTGTCCGAATACGCAGACGGTGTGGCCGTGTATCTGCTTGCAGATATCGAGCAGCAGGTCCAGGTCCTCTTCGCGGCCCTGTCCGTTGCGGATCCGCCGCAGGATGTCGTTCATCCAGGGCACCCCTTCGCGGCAGGGCGTGCATTGGCCGCAGGACTCGTGGGCGGCGAAGGACGACGCGTTGAGCAGGGCGTCCACCATGCTGGTGGTCTCGTCCATCACGATGATGCCGCCGGTGCCGCCCATGGACCCCAGCTTGCCCAGGGCGCCGAATCCCATGGGCGTGTCGATTTCCTCCGGCGTCAGGATCGGCGCCGAGATACCGCCCGGAATGACGCCTTTCAGCCGGTTGTCGTCCCGGATGCCGCCGGCCGCGTCGTAGATCAGTTCCCGCAGCGTGACATCGGAATCGTACTCGTAGATACCGGGGTTCTTCACGTGGCCGCACAGGCCGAAGAGCCGCGGCCCGGTGGTATCCTCCTCCGTGCCGATGGCCTTGTAGGCCTCCGCGCCCATTTCGACGATGGTCGTGATCTGGGCCATGGTTTCTACGTTGTTGACGATCGTGGGCTGGCCCCAGAGACCGATGGCGGCGGGGAAATACGGCGGCTTCAGCCGGGGGTAGGGGCGGTTGCCCTCGAGGGATTCGATCAGTCCCGTCTCTTCGCCGCAGATGTAGGCTCCGGCTCCGGGATGGACGTAAAGTTCCAGGTCGAAGCCCGTATCGAGTATGTTGGCACCGAGAAAGCCGTTCTTGCGGGCGTCCTCGAGGGCGGCTTCCATCTGGTCGATGATCTGGAAGAACTCGCCCCGGATATAGACGTAGCCCAGGTTGATCCCCAGGGCGTAGCTGGTGATGATCATGCCTTCGATGATCTGGTGGGGCTTCGATTCCAGCAAGAGCCGGTCCTTGAAGCTGCCCGGTTCGCTTTCGTCGGCGTTGGCGCACAGGTAGCGGGGATAGCGATCGGCGCACAGGTTCCATTTCATCCCCGTCGAGAACCCGGCCCCGCCGCGGCCCTTGATGCCCGAGGCGTTGATCTCCTCGATCAACTCGGCCTGGCTCATGGCCGTGAGCGCCTTCCGTACCACGCCGTAACCGCCGCCGGCCATGTAGGCGTCGATGTCGCCGGGGTCGGCGCCCGCCGGGATCGGTGCCGTCAGGATTTCGAGCTTTGCGGCCATTACGCTATCTCTCTCCCAGACCTTCGAGTATCTCGTCGACCTTATCCGTGGTGAGATGGGTGTGCAGACGGCGGTTGACCAGGAGCACCGGGCCCCGGTCGCAGGCCGCGAGGCACTCCGACTTCCGCAGGGTGAATCGGCCATCCGCCGTGGTTTCCCCGAGCCCGACGCCGAGCTTTTCCGACAGGTGATCGAAAATGCCCGCGCAGCCGGTCAGCGCGCAGGGAAGCGTGTGGCAGACCGCCAGGATGTGCTCGCCCACGGGTTCCTTGTTGAACATGGGATAGAACGTCGCGATCTCCGCGACCTTGACGGGCGAGCAGCCGATCAGCCTTGCCACGCAGGCCATGGCCTCGGGCGAGATGTATCCCCACTCTTCCTGCGCGAGATGCAGGAGCGGCACGACGGCCGATTTCCTGTATTCTTCGGGGTATCGGCCCAGGATCTTCTCGGCGCGCTCCCGTGCCGCGTCCGTAAACTCAAGCGGTGTCGCCAATCTAGCGGTCCAGTTCTCCGGCGATGACGTTCAGGCTGCCCAGTACCGCCACCACGTCCGATAGCATATGCCCCCTGATCAACATGGGGAACATCGAAAAGTTCACGAACGACGGCGGACGCACCCGGATCCGGTAGGGTTCCCGGCTGCCGTCGCTGACGATGAAAAACCCGAGTTCTCCGTTCGGCGCCTCGGTGGCGGCGTATACCTCGCCCACCGGCGGCGTCGGCCCGTGTCCTTCCATGGTCATCTTGAAATGGTAGATCAGCGATTCCATGGATTCGTACACTTCCGATTTCTCGGGCAATACGGCGTGCTCCTCCTCGGCGTTCACGGATCCCGCAGGCAGGTCCTCCACGGCCTGACGGATGATCTTCGCACTCTGCCTGATCTCCTCCATCCGCACGAGATAGCGGTCGTACACGTCCCCGTTGCGGCCGATGGGGAGGTCGAAATCGTAGGCTTCGTACCCGAGGTACGGCTCGTTCTTCCGGATGTCCCATTCGACGCCGGACGCCCTGAGCACCGGTCCCGTGGCGCCCCAGGCCACGGCGTCTTCCGGGGAAAGGACGCCCACGCCTTCGGTCCGGTCGCGCCAGATGCGGTTGTGCGTCAGGAGCCGGTCGATTTCCGCGGTGGCCCGCAGGGTTTCGTCCACGGACTCCCGCGCCATTTCCGCGAAGTTTTCGGGTACGTCACGCAGGAGCCCGCCCACGCGCGTATAGCTGGTGGTGAGCCGGGTGCCGCATACCGCTTCGAACAGGTCGTACAGCACTTCCCGCGCCCGGAATCCGTAAAGGAAGGCGGTGAAAGCCCCGATATCGAGAGCGGCCGTACCGACGCAAAGCAGGTGGTCGGCGAGGCGGGAAAGTTCGGCCAGGGCGACCCTTACCACACGACAGCGCGGCGTGATTTCGATGTTCATCAGCTTCTCGACCGCGTGGGTGTATCCGATGTTGTTGCAGAGGGGGGACAGGTAATTCATCCGGTCGGTCAGGGTCACGAACTGGTTGTAGCTCCGGTACTCGCCCAGTTTCTCAAAGCCGGTGTGCAGGTAGCCCAGGTGCGGCGTGGCGCCCGCGACTTTTTCCCCGTCCAGTTCAAGCACCATGTGCAGCGTCCCGTGGGTCGCCGGGTGCTGGGGACCGAAATTGAGGATCATGTGCTCGGAGGGCATGTCGGGCGTGCGCTCGAAGGTCACCCGTTCGTTCCGGATTTCCTCGAGGTCCGCCTCGGAGAGCTTGTCGATCGGCGTGGCATTCACGGTACGTGCTTCCAATGACCGGTCCGTCCGATCCGCCCGGGATGGGCGGTCCAGGCAGTCCGGCATAACCGGGGTAAACAGTGAGCGCTAGAAAACGAAGTTGTCTCTCTCCCCCCTGCCATGGAGGGGATAGTCCTTCCGCAAGGGATAGGAACCGAAATCATCGGGCATCAGGATTCGGCGCAGGTCGGGATGGCCTTCGAAGACGATCCCATACATATCGTACGCCTCCCGCTCCAGCCAGTTGGCGCCCGGCCAGACGGATACCACCGACTGGATCCGGGGATCCGCTTCCGGCACGGGAACGCTGACGCTGAAACGGCGGTTATGTTTGTAGGAATAGAGCTGGTAAACCACGGCGAACCGGATGGCCTCGTCGAGCCGCAGACGGTCCACGACGGTCACGTCGACGAGATAATCGAAGGATAGTTCCGGATCGTCTCTCAGGAAGATCATGAACGGAAGAAGCGTATCCCGCTCCGCGACGACGCTTTCGCAACCCACCGCGTTGCCGCTGCGGACCGACGCGTCGCCGAACCGGGCCCGGATGCGCATCGCGACTGCGCCCGGGTCTGATTCGGGCCGGCCAACGCCTTCGGTCTGGAGTTCCTCCTGGTTATCCACGTTCGTCCCCTTTTTATTCGAACCCCATCTTGCTGCCCCAGCCCCGCGGATCCGCCTGCCAGTCCATGGCGATATTCCGGTCGTCGTCCGAAAGCTCGCCCCGTTCGCTCATCACGTCCAGAATGGTCACGAAGTCCGCCATGCTCCATTTCGGCAGACCCGCGTTCTGAAATCCCTCCGCGGCGGCGGGAAGGCCATACTCGAATATGGTGGCCACGCCGATCACTTCCACGTTGAATTTGACCGCGTCTTCGGCGGCCTTCAGGACGCCCCCGCCCGTAGTGACGAGGTCTTCGGTGAACAGCACCTTCTGGCCCGGAACCAGCGTGCCCTCGATCCGATGCTCCTTGCCGTACCCCTTCTGGCCCGAACGCGCGTAGACCATCGGCAGGTCCAGCCGGTCGGAAACCCAGGCCGCGAAGGGAATGGCGGCGGTGGCGGTTCCCGCGATGACATCCGGAGGCGTATCGAGCGCGTCGATGATCTCGAGAAAGGCGTCGATAACCACCTTGCGCTCTTCCAGGCAGGAAATGATCAGCCGGTTGTCGCAGTATATCGGCGAGATGATACCGGAACTATAATGGTAGGGCGCTTCGACGTTGATGGTGACGGCTTTGATCTCGAGCAAGAGCTCTGCGATGGCTTTTCTGTTCATTAGTTCGCTTTAGCCTGGGCGACTTTCTCCTGGATCTTCATCAACGCCTGGATGACGTTCTCGGGTCTGGGCGGACAGCCGGGTATATACACGTCCACCGGGATGTACTGGTCCACGCCCTGGACCAGCGTATAGGTATTGAACACGCCGCCGGAGGAGGCGCAGGCCCCCATGGAGATGACCCACTTGGGCTCTGGCATCTGGTCATAGATCTTCTTCAGCACGGGCATCATCTTGATGGATACCCGCCCTGAAACGATCAGCAGATCGGACTGGCGGGGGGAAAACCGGATGGCTTCGGCTCCGAAGCGGGCCAGGTCGAACCGGGAAGCCAGGGTCGCCATGAGCTCAATGGCGCAGCACGCGGTGCCGAAGGGCATGGGCCAGAGGGAGTTCTTACGGGCCCAGCCGACCATCTCGTCGACCTTGGTGGTCATGACGTTTTCCTGTAACTGGTCTTCTAATCCCATTCAAGGGCTCCCCGTTTCCATTCGTATAGGAATCCGATGACGAGCAGGAGGAAGAACACGCCCATGGCCGCGGCGCCGTATAACTGAAGATCGCTATAAACCACGGCCCATGGGTAGAGGTAAATGATCTCCACGTCGAAAAGGATGAAAAGTATGGCGATCAGGTAGAACTTGACGGAGAAGTTCTTTCGCGCGGAATCCTTGATCGGAACGCCGCATTCGTAAGACGCTAGCTTGGATGCACTGGTTTTTTTTCTGCCGATGAAAGAGGAAAGGGTAACGATTACGGCCGCCACGAGGAGGACGAGGACGACGAGCAGGATAAGGGGAAGGTAGGACATTGAACCGAATTACTGGATGTACGGAAAGATCGGTCGACGAAACGCAACTTCCTGGGTACATCTATCCTTGAACTCGCCGATCAAGATAAACCGCCGGGGGAAGTTGTCAAGGACTAATCGATTTTATCTTTGAGCGTCCCTTCAGGAGTCTCTAAGTCGTTGCTTCTCCGAGATACGCCATGCATGAGATGTCGGGAAATCGGCCATCGCGAACGTGGTCAGGAACGGAAGATCTTCAGATTGAGATCGTTGATTTCCCGATAATGTTTTCTATTGGCCGCGCAGAGGGTCAAATGATGTTCGACTGCGGTTGCCGCAATCAGGGCGTCGGCCAGGTACAGCGCCGTCTTGAGCGTGTATTCTTCCATATAGACGGACGCTCTGTGTCCGATGTTTTCTGTGAGAGGCAGAGTCTGAAAGGCGAGATCATTGAGGAGATTCTTTATTTTCTTCATTTCCTGCCGATTTCTGACACCCTGGATGAACTCCGTGTAGGTAACCATTGATATCCGGCGGTCATCAGCAGCTTCGACAAGTTGCGCGGCCCCTTCGTGTCCCCTGAAAACCCAAATCAACACATCGGTATCAAAAATCATCCAGGCGGCCTTTTCTCAGATTGCGTACGTAAGTATCGACATCGGCTGTTTCTTTCCTGTCTCGCCACATCCCGAACGCCTCATGGTCTTTTACGGATTTGTCCGTTCGATGCCGGCTGGGAGAAAGAATGGCCTTTTCTTTGCCGCGATAAAAAATGGTAACCGATTCGTTACGGTCAAGCGCGAGCAGAACGTCTCTCATGCGTCGTCGCAGGTCAAGTATGGATGCTTTCATAACTCCTCCTTGAAGTGTACACTTGATATGATCAATTGTCGAAAAGACGTCAAGTTGCAAATCCACTTACCGACCTGTCACCGACCCGCGCCTGCATCCGTGGAACGAATATATGGAACAACCATCCGAAGATGTTCCTTGACGTCCCGCCAGACGCTTTCTCATCTTATCCTCACCGAAACGCCCGGAAGCGCTTGATCATCGAACCGCGCAGTCAGTTCTTAGTGGGCGAGACTCCGCGCGGGGCATAGCAGTAGAACGCATATGGATTACGGAAAGGAACGCGCGCTATAATGGCGGAAGCACAGATCGCGGTCATCGGCGGGACGGGGTTCTACGGGATGGAGGGCCTGACGGACGTTGAGGAAGTGCGGCCCGAAACCCCCTTCGGCGATCCGAGTGACGCCATCGTGACCGGCACCCTCGAGGGCCGGCGCGTGGCGTTTCTGGCCCGCCACGGCCGGGGCCACCGCGTCGCGCCGTCTGAAATCAACGTGCGGGCGAACATCTTCGCGCTGAAGACGCTGGGCGTCCGGTGGATTCTCTCGGTAAGCGCCGTGGGCAGCCTCCAGGAGAACATACGTCCGCGGGATTTCGTCATACCGGACCAGTTATACGACCATACCCGGCATCGCACGACGAGCTTTTTCGGAAGCGGCCTCGTGGTGCACGTGGGACTCGCCGAACCCTTCTGCGGACCGCTTCGCCGCTTGCTTGTCGGCGGCGCCGAATCGACGGGGCTGACGGTGCATGACGGCGGAACCTATCTCTGCATGGAAGGACCGCAGTTCTCTACCAGGGCGGAGTCGAACGTCTACCGGGGCTGGGGGTTTTCGGTCATCGGGATGACGGCGGCGCCGGAAGCCAAGCTCGCCCGGGAGGCGGAGATCTGCTACGCCGCCATCGCGTGTTCCACCGACTACGACTGCTGGCACGAGGAACACGCTTCCGTCACGGTCGATATGATCATCGAGAACCTGCACGCGAACGTGGAACAGGCGCGCCAGGTGGTCCGCCACGTCGTGCCGGCCATTCCGCTGGAAAGCACGTGCCGCTGTCACAACGCGCTGGCCAACGCCATCGTTTCCGACCGCGGCTCGGTGCCCGCCGCCACGCTGGAGAAGCTGAAGCCGATCGTGGGCCGGTATTTCGAGTAAAAACCAGGAAAGGTTAAACGCGCGGACGCCGGGCCAGTCCACTCGCATGTCAAGGTGTTAAAACGGCACGGACGCCGGGCCAGTCCACCCACATGTCGTCGCCGGGAGGCGCGTCCTCGTCCAGGTCCGCCCGCTTGTAGTCGTAAAGGACCGCCTGGCGGATCCGGCCCGTCCGGTTGTGACCGACGGAATGGCCCATGCGGTGGTGCCAGAACACGATATCGCCGGCCTTGCCGTGGCAGTCCATGTAGGGCATTTGGCTCACCTCGTCCTTGTGGGCCAGGTATTCGGCTGTCTTGTCGAAGACATAGCGCCGCGTGAAATCCCGGAAGAAAATCCGGTGACTGCCCGGCCATACGGTGAATCCGCCGCCGCCGGGCTCCACGTCGTCAATGTACCCCACGACGCCGAGATGAAAGGGATGGGCGTCCACGTGGCAACCCAAGGGACGGGGCGGCTTGGCGCCCTCGGGGAGGACGCAGTAAATGCCGCGGATCCGGTCCGGCTCGACCAGCTTGCCCTTCCCGAGCAACTGCTCCGCCATGCCCATCACGGAAGGATCGGTGGCGAGGAGGCGGACCATCCAGTCCTCTCCGCCCGGTTTCCGGTACTTCCACATGAAGTTGTGGCGATGGGAGGCGCTGTCGTCCACCGGTTCGGCGAAGGGTCCGATCCAGGTTTCCGGCTTGCCGCGCTCGAGGGGCGGCGGCAGGTTGCTCCACATGCGTTCCCTGCCCCGGGCCATCAGGTCGGGATCCAGCACGTTGCGCTTGACCAGGTAGCCTTCGCGGACGAAAAATCGGATGTCGTCGTCGTTAAGACGGACCATGTCCATCAACTCTGTCGGTTCGGATAGATGTGAACGGTGAATATATGGGACGGACCGCGGGACGTGTCAAGGAGGAACACAACGTGAAGAAATGGATCATCAGGTGGACTGTCGCGGCGGCGCTGCTCCTCTGGGGTCTCACGCCCGATGCCGGCGCGGCCAACGACGGATACCCCCGCCTGGAGGACGTGGATATACTCCACTACCGGATCCGCCTGGAGATCGGCGAAACAGGCAAGGCCATTCAGGGCGAGACCACGATCCTGGCGGAGATGCTGGCCGTCGGCCGGAACGTCCTGCCCCTCGACCTGGGCCCGCTCACCGTGGAGCGGGTTACGGTGGGCGGACAAAACGCGGCTTTTGCGCATCGCAACAACCGGTTGAGCATTACGCTGGGGAACGACATCGCAGAGGGTGACACGGTCGCGGTGATCGTGTCGTATCGCGGCGAACCCGTGGACGGGCTGTTCATACAGGCAAACAAGTTCGGCGACCGGTCGGTGTTCGCGGACAACTGGCCGAACCGGGCCCGGCACTGGTTCCCCGGGGTGGACCACCCCTATGACAAGGCCACGGTCGAGTTCATCGTCACCACCCCCGCTGCGTACGACGTCGTGGCCAACGGCCGAATGCTGGAGAGGACGGCCGTCTCGCCGGAACGCAAGCGGACGCACTGGAGAACCGACGCGCCCATACCCACGTACTGCATGGTGGTCGGAGCGGCGCGCTTTTCCATCGTCCGGCCGGGGTCCTGGCAGGGAATCCCTGTTTCGTACTACCTGTTTCCCGGTGACCGTGACGCGGGAACGGCGGACTTTTCCCGCTCCACGGACATGCTGGCCTTCTACACCGGCCTGATCGGACCCTATCCCTACGCGAAACTCGCGCTGGTGCAGTCTTCCACCCGGTTCGGCGGCATGGAGAACGCCAGCGCCATCTTCTTTTCGGAACGGAGCATAACGGGCACCAAACGGAACGAAGCCGTGGTCGCTCACGAGATCGCCCACCAGTGGTTCGGCGATTCGGTGACGGAATCCGACTGGCACCACCTGTGGCTCAGTGAAGGGTTCGCCACCTACTTCGGCGCCCTGTTTTTCGAAGAAGCCGACGGCGACGAACGGTTTCACGAAATGCTGGCCCGGAGCAGATCCCGGTATTTCGATGCGAACCGCCGCGCGCCGGCCCCCATCTTCAATCCGGGCATAACCGACCTGTTCGACCTGCTGAATGCATACAACTACAGCAAGGGCGGGCTGGTACTCCACATGCTCAGGGGCCTGATGGGCGACGAGGCCTTCTTCGCGGGCATACGGGATTTCTACGCCACATTCCGTGACCAGACCGTGCTGACCCGGGATTTCCAGTCCGTCATGGAAACCCGGCTTGGAGAAGATCTCGGGTGGTTCTTCGACCAGTGGATCTACCGTGCGGGTCATCCCGTGGTCGAGGCGGTCTGGTCCTGGGATGACCGGAACGGGGAGGTATCCGTGCGACTGAACCAGGCGCATCGGCAGGAGCCCTTCAGGCTGCCCGTAACCCTCGCCTTCGTGGCGGGAGACCGGCAGGATCGCAAACAAATCGAGCTTCTCGACCGTTCGCAAGAATTTCGCTTCAAACTGGACGCCGCGCCCGAGAATCTCCTGGTCGATCCCGATGGCTGGCTGCTGATGGAGGTGCAGGTAAAGCGTGAGGATGGATAAGGGGATAGACTGAGCCAGAGGGTGATGAATCTGTCGCCACGATAAGTGCGACAATAAAAAAGTGTTGACTTTTCCGGGAGTTATGATTTATTGACTATCAGGATTTGTCTCTGTCTCCTGCATGATCGTAAAACAACAGACGATGCGGCACGGATCAGAACTAACGGTCCTGCCGTTTTTCTATATGCGGGTTGAAAGTCGAACAGAGACTTCGTTGTAGATGTATCTATACATGCCTGAAAGGTGGTGAGCAATATTGGCAGTCGGTAAAGTAAAGTGGTTCAACGACCACAAGGGCTACGGTTTTATCGAGCACGATGGTGGCGATGACGTATTCGTACACTACTCCGCGATCCAGGGAGAGGGTTTCAAGTCCCTGTCGGAAGGTGATGCGGTCGAGTTCGATATCACGGAAGGGCCCAAGGGATTTCAGGCCGCTAACGTCGTAAAGCAGTAAAGCGGTAACTATCCCCGACGAAACGACACGGGCGCCGGAGCAATCTGTTCCGGCGCCCGTTTTTTATTTGAGTCAGGCAATCTGCCGAAGCGATGGCCGGCCTTCACCTCGCCGGCCCAATCCAGTCAGACATAGAGTCAGTCCGCCTCTACTCTCCGATGTGATACCGCAATCCCAGCGTTAGGCCCCAGAAATGCGAAGGGCTCCCCTTGATCTCGTATTGAACGGGCATGTCGTAGCCGGTTCCCGAAGTCGGCCCCACGGTGGATTCGTGTCCCCGCAGCAACCTCCAGGGGTTTTCACCATCCAGGAACTCACCAACTCTTCCGTACCGCAGCTTCAGGCCAGCCGAAAATCGCTCGTCCATCGCGTAGTCCACGCCGGCGAGGAACTGGTAGCTGAAAATCCTGTCCGAGAGCTTGGCATCGGCGAGCGATGCCAGCCCGGCGGCGTGGCTATTGCGTCCCAGTTGCCGCATCCTCTCCCGGTCGTTGGTCCGGACGGAGACCGCCGAATAAAACAGCTTCTGACGTGCCAGCCCGGCGCCCACGCCCAGGTACGGGGTCGCGTTGGGTGAAAGCATGCCGCGGAAGTCATAGTAGAGATTCGCGAATAGATTATCCGTCCGGAAATCGCTGATCTTCTCGCTGCGTTCAACGAACTCGGCCTGTTTCGCGTCGCCCGGAATGACCAGCGGCAGGAACGCCCCGCTCTGGCCTCTGCGAAAAAACTCGACCTCGATACGCAGGGCCCTCAGGACATACCCGGCCTGGACACCGGCCAGGATACCCTCTCCCAGTTCGAATCCGTTGGGACTCCCCGGAAACAAGCGCGGCGAACACTCAGACAGCGGCAGGGGAACCCTGGTTCCATCGTTCAGCGTCTCTCCGGGAAGCCACTGATCGCAGTTGGTGGGTATGCTCCTGGTGTTTGTTCTCGTGGACTCGTACTCTCCGGGAAGGGATACCCCGGCCTGCATGCCGAAATAGAATCCCCGGCGGCTTTCGTCTTCCTGGTCCAGTGCGGCCGATTCCGGCGGGAAGGCCAGGAACGCCAGCATGCATATGCACAGGGCCGGTATGGCGCTGATTGTCTTCATGATCATCCATTCTCTTGGTCACGGGGTGGGTATGTTGTGTCGGAAAATACCGGTGCCGGCTTCTGACAACAAGCGGTTTCGAGGAGACAGCCCCGGTCATCAGGCTGCATGGCAAGGCCTTTCCCCATTCGGCGACGTTGGGCTTGACAGGACGTATCGATCCATCCAGATTTCCAGTCCGGTTCGATATTCAGATGTTCATGCCGAATGATTTCTGCTGGTATCGGCTCATCTACTATCCTATCCATCTACCCGGGGCGAAAACAATGCATACCGGCGTTTTGTTTCCTTTCCCTGAAACTACCTGGCAGCGTGCGGCGAACTCTGGCATTTCCACTGGACTGTGGGCGGTCCTGTGTCTGGTCTTTGTCTTCATCGCCGGTGTGACAGCCGCGCAGGATAACCGTCCGGCGCCTGGAAACCCGAGCGAGTCCCCCCGCGCCGGCGAGGCGGAAGAACCCGAGCAGTCCGGATCTTCCGGGCAATCCAAACGGCCTGGCCCGGAAAGCGCGAGCCCGCCTGGTGAACCCGCCATCGTGATGGAAGAAGTCGTGGTCACGGCGCGCAAAAGGGCGCAGCCCGCCTTCGAGGTCCCGCTGTCCCTGTCCACGATACAGGAGACGAAGTCCACCGCCCTTCGCGCTTCCGGCATGGACCTGCGGTTTCTTTCGAACCGGGTGCCCAGCCTGCAACTGGAGTCCTCCTACGGCCGCGTCTTTCCGCGTATCTACATACGGGGCCTCGGCAACACCGACTTCGACCTGAATGCCTCCCAGCCTGTTTCCGTGGTCTATGACGGCATCGTGCTGGAAAACGTCATGCTGAAGGGCTATCCCGCCTTCGACCTGGACCGGATTGAGGTGCTGCGCGGTCCCCAGGGCACGCTGTTCGGCCGGAACACGCCGGCTGGGATCGTCAAGCTGGAATCGGCGCGGCCGACCGGGGAACTCGAAGGTTTCGGCCGCCTGGGCTACGGCCGCTTCAACAGCACCGTTTTCGAAGGAGCGGTATCCGGGCCGCTCGGATCATCCGGGCTCTCGGCGCGCCTCTCGGTGCTGGTTCAGCGGCGGGACGACTGGGTGGAAAACGAATACGACGGACCGAATGAAGCCCTCGCCGGATACCGGGAACTGGCCGGTCGCCTCCAGGTGAGCTGGAAGCCCTCGGCGGATTTCGAAACGCTGGTCAAGATCCACGCCCGCGACCTGGACGGCTCCGCGCGGGCGTTCCGCGCCAACGCCATCGAGCCCGGCCAGGGCGGCCTGGTGAAAGGATTCTCCCGGGACCGTATCGCGATCGACGGACGCAACAGCCAGGAACTGAGCGCGCACGGCATGTCGGTCGAGTTGCGGTACCTGATGGGCGGGCTTCAACTCGTGTCCCTGACCGGCATGGAACGGCTTGAGAGCTTCTCCCGCGGCGATATCGACGGCGGCTTCGGCGCGGTATTCAGCCCACCCGGCGGGCCGGGCGATATCCCCTTCCCTTCCGAAACGGCTGGGGGCATCCCCTTTCTGCGTCAGATCAGCCAGGAAGTACGCCTGGTGAGCCAGGAACACCGGCCCCTGGACTACCA
>JAPOYX010000082.1:0-972 GCA_026706345.1 Gemmatimonadota bacterium
CAGGATATTGCCCCCGGCCCGGATCCATTCGCCGTTGTGCAGGAGCTCCAGCGTCTGCAGGCTGAATGCGGAAAATGTGGTGTAGCCGCCGCAGAAGCCAACCATGATGAAGGCGCGGGCCTCAGACGACGGCCACGGGCGGTCGATCGAGGCGCTGAGCGCTGCGACGACGCCGATGAGCAGCGAGCCGGCCACATTCACCAGCATTGTGCCCCAGGGAAATTCCGGCCCCAGCCGGGCCGTCACCAGCGAATTGCACCAGTAGCGGCCCACGCCGCCGATGGCGCTGCCCAGCGCGATCCAGAGATAAGTCATCGGAATGCCGATCCCGTTTGACCTTGCGCGGTCCTGTCCTAGCACACATTGGCCGGTCGGTGAGGGTCCGGGTCCGGTTTCAGCAAGCACCGAAAGCGATGCCGTGCCGTCGTGGCGCAACCCTGGGATGCCGGCACGGAAATACCCGCATTATCGGAATGTTCGGCGCCGGGTTCCGCGGTTTCTCTTTAAGGTTGTCCGAAAACGGCGGGCCCGGTTCCCGGCCGGTACTCAGTGCCCGATCATCCAGGGGCGCGAGCCCTTGTGGACGTGGCTATGCTTGCCGTGGCTGTGGCCGTGGTGACTGTGATCGTGTTTCTTGACGTTTCCGACTTTAGGTTCGTGGGCGCTCTTTTCGTTACGCCCGTGCGCGATCCGGTTGTTCGGGTCCATATCGGCGAGAAATGGCGCGCTGATGCCGCGCGGGGCAAGTTGTTCGCAGGATGGGCAAGGCATGGGCTCTGACGCCCTGGCCATTTTTTCGATCTCGGTAAACGGCCCGCAGTCCCGGCAAATATATTCGTACAGGGGCATCGCAGCCTCCCTGGTCGCTGCGCCATCGTAGCAGGAAAAGGGGCGCGCCGTCCGCAGGATTCGGACGACACGCCCCTGATCAGATATTGGGCCTCAGGATACGAACCTCAGGCTATGTAGCAA
>JAPOYX010000082.1:982-2680 GCA_026706345.1 Gemmatimonadota bacterium
GGCGGCTACAAAGCAGCACAGCAACAGGTAACCCGGCAGCCAGGCCGTCACGATACCCTGGATGCACGTCACTGCGCCGGTCACCTTGGCGATCGGTTTCTGCATCGCCAGCAGCAGGAAGAACATGAACCACAATACGGCCCATGCCGCCCAGCAGAGGCCGAACCAGTAGCCCCAGAGCGTCGAAGCACCCTGCAGTGTCGTGATCGCGACCGGAATCGCGGTAATGGCAACGAACAGGCTGTACCAGCCGAGCCCGCGGCCATCGACATCATTAAACTGGTTGTAGGCCACCCACAGGTAGGTAAACGAGAACAGCAGGGTCAGCCCCGCCGCCTGTTGTCCCGCCAGATTGTTGCCCGGGCCGAAAGCGAGATACATCGCCACCAGCGCGGTAACGGCGCCGGTGAAAATGTTGATGATCGCGATCTCACGCGATCCGATCCGGCCCATGAGCCAAATCCCGTTCAGGAACAGAACGGCTCCGACCCAGAGAAGTGCCAGTCCCAACATAGTCGCTTCCTCCGACTGTTACCCGTCATTAAGTGCCATTACATTTAGTGTAATTACACGTCAGACAAAAAGTCAACCGGAGGCAGGAAAAAAGTCAACCGGAGGCAGGAAAACGCATCCCTGCCTCCGGTCCGTCCTGTCAGTTAGCTGCAGGATGCCGCGTCTGCGCCGCTGACCTGGACGCTCGGACCGGCCTTGTTCGGCCGGATATCGAAATCGAAGATCTCCGTCGGCACTGCAACCGTGCAGCACGCGTTCGGGATATCGACGATTCCGCTGACCCGGCCTTCGACCGGAGCGGTACCGAGAATCATGTAGGCCTGCTCGCCCGAATAGCCGAACTTCTTGAGGTATTCGACCGCATTCAGGCAGGCTCTTCGATAGGCCACCGTCGCATCCAGATACTTCTGGGAGCCGTCGTGCTCGTCGACGCAGACCCCTTCGAAGATCAGGTACTCGGAGTAGTGCGGCTCGACCGGGCTCGGCGTAAAGACGGGGTTGGTGATCCCGTACTTCTCGACTCCGCCCTTGATGAGGTCGACCCCGATGTCGATCCAACCGGCCATCTCGATGGCCCCGCAGAAGGTGATCTCACCGTCGCCCTGCGACCAGTGAATATCGCCCATCGACAGGCCGCCGCCCGGCATGAAGACCGGGAAGTAGCACCGCGAACCGCGCGACAGATTCTTGATGTCGCAGTTGCCGCCGTGCTCGCGTCCCGGCACCGTCCGGGCGCCTTCCAGTCCTGCCGCACGACCGGCATCGCCGGTCATCTGGCCCATCAGCGCCGTTGTCGTTCCGGCCAAGCCGTCAGGCAGCGTCGCCAGAGGCGGCACACGGTCCGGATCGGTGTTGAACAGAGCCGATTCCCGATCGTTCCACCGCTTCAGCAGATCGGCGTCAGGAAGCGTGCCGATCAGCCCCGGATGGATCAGCCCCGGGAACCGCACGCCCGGAATGTGGCGCGATGAGGTGTAGATCCCGTGGAAATCCCAGCACGCCTTGCGCGCATCCGGAAAGTGCTTGTCTAGGAAGCCGCCGCCATTCTCGAGCGCGAAAATGCCCGTGAAGCCCCATTGCGAGTCTTCCAGCCAGCCGATGTCGTTGATGTCGACCACCAGGAGATCGCCGGGTTCGGCGCCTTCGCAGCCGAAGGGGCCGCTCAGGTAGTGCACCTTGGACAGA
>JAPOYX010000083.1 GCA_026706345.1 Gemmatimonadota bacterium
CTCTATTACGACATCAAGGGCGCAAAGGCCTACAACCAGCGGGAAACGGACGACGTCGACACCGTGGGCGTCCGGGCCGTGGACGACTACACCCTGGTCATCGAGACGGAGCAGTCCTGCGCATTTCTGCCTCACATCACCGCGTACCTCACTTCCGCGCCCGTCCCGCCGTGGCAAGTGGAGAAGTACGGGGACCAGTGGGCGCTTGCCGGCACCTGCCTGACCAACGGACCCTTTCAGCTCGAGACGTGGAAAACGGGCCAGTACATGACGTTCGGCCTCAACCCGTACTACGTGGGCTCCAATCCCGGCCATCTCCGCCAGATCGTCCGCATATTCAACGCCATGGTCGGCTCGGTGAGCGCGGCGAACGACATGGGCCTACTGCCCTACGAAAACGACGAGATCGACGTGATCGACGTCAGCCCAATGGTCTACGGCGGCCTGCGCGACGACCCGGAGTGGAACGAACGGGCGTGGTCCTACGACCAGTTCACGACGATCTACCTGTTCTTCAGGACGCGCCAGCCCCCCTTCGACAACCTCAAGGTACGCCAGGCCTTCGCCCACGCCATCGACCAGGTTTCGCTCAACGAGACGATTCTCCAGGAAATGATGATCCCGGCCTATACCATGCTGCCGCTCCATTTCCCCGGCTACGTGGGAGACAAGTACAGGGACCACCAGCGGTTCGACGTGGAGCTCGCCCGGCAGCTGCTCGCCGAGGCCGGCTATCCGGACGGCAGGGGTTTCCCGCGAATGGATATCTGGCTCGCCGACGCCACACCCGCTTCCGCCATCAGCCAGGCGGCCCAGGCGATCCAGGAGATGCTCAAGGAGAACCTGAACATCCAGATCGAAATTCGGAACACGGAAGGCGCGGCGTACCGGTCGGCCATGTATAACTGGGAGTTTCCCATGAGCATCATCGGGTTCAACTACGACTTTCCCGATCCCCACAGCATGCTGGGCATCATCTGGCGGTCTCAGCCCAGGGGGTACACACGCCATGACTGGTTGAACCCGGAATTCGACCGGCTGATCGACACGGCAGCCGGAGAACTGAACCACGAGGCGCGCATGGCGATGTACGAAGAGGCGGAGGGGATTCTCGCCTCGGAGGCCGCCGCCGTCTTCCTCTGGCATGTCAAGGCCTATCAGCTGCGCAAACCCTGGCTGAAGGGATTCAGGGAAGACCGGTGGGGGAACTTCCCCAACTACCGGAACGCGAACACATACTTCGACCTCTACATCGGTAAGGAGGCCGTGGACAGTGACCGGCGCATTGACTACTGAGGCGCCCGCCGGGGGCCCAGCGTCCCGGTATTCGCGGACGGGAAGGATACGTTAACCAGAAAATGAAGTCCATTCCGGCCATAGTGATCCTGATTTTCACCCTTGTGTCGTTGACGCCGTGGACGCCGGTGCAGGCCCAGTCCCAGGTCGAGTCGGCCCAGTCCAGGCAGCAGGAGGTCTATATCGGCCTGCTGGTCGATTCCGGTCCCGTCACGACCGATCCTCAAAGCAGTCTGGCACAGCTCCAGGAGGAAATCCACAGGGTCTTGGGCGCAGAGAGGTCGGTCCACTTTCTCCCCGAACATCTACGCGTTACACTCGGTCAAGCGGACCGGGTCCTGGCCGAATACGCGTCGCTGTCCGGCGATCCGTCTGTCGATCTGATCATTGCCGTCGGCGCCGTGAGCGCTTCGACGCTGGCCGCACAGGGCGCTTTGCCCAAGCCGACAATCGCCATGGGAATCATGGACACGGACCTGCAGGAAATGCCCCTCGTCGAACCCGGGGTCTCTGGAGTATCAAATTACACCTATATACTCAGCGCCGGCTCGATCCAGGACGACCTGGCGGCGTTCCACCACATTCATCCGTTTGCGCGTCTGGCCGTGATCGTCAGTGAGAACCTGAAAGACGCCCTGGATTTTCAGAGTTTCTTCGATCGCCTGGCCGCGCCGTTCGGCGCCCGGGTGGAGTTGGTCTTCTGGGGGACGGAGGCGCCGTTCCCGGTGGTGAGCGACGCGGCAGACGCCGTCTACCTCACCATGACGTTCGAACGCCAGCCGCAAGAGATCCTTCCGCTGGTCTCGGCCCTCGCCGAGCGAAAGCTGCCGTCTTTTGCCAGGGGCAGGCACTACGTGGATGCGGGGATGATGGCGTGTATAGGTTACTCGAACGGCCTGGACCAGATAATCCGCAAATTGGCCCTGACCGTGGAAGGTATCGTCCTGGGCGAGGATCTGTCGGCAATGCCGGTAAGGCTCAACTTCGACGAGCAGCTGGTGCTTAACGCGACCGCCGTCGAGCGTACAGGAATCAACCTTTCATTCGAAACCCTGTTCTCGGCCCGTATTCTCGAGACCGAGGAATCGACCGCCGATCGGCTTCTCAGCCTGCATGAAGTGATTATGGAGGGCTTGAGAAACAATATCGAACTCCGGATCGAACAGCAGAACGTCGATCTGGCCGGTGAGGACGTTCGCCTGGCCAGGTCGTCACTGCTGCCAAAACTTGATGTCTCGACTACGCTGTTACAGGTCGATCCGGACGCCGCGGAGTTGGCCCGGGGTACGCAGCCCGAGCGCAGCGGCTCGGGGGCGGGGAGCATTCAACAGATCCTGTTTTCCGAGCCGGCCTTCGCCAACGTGACGATCCAGCGGTACCTGGAGGAAGCCGCCCGCCATCGTACCGACCTGGTGGCGCTGGACGTGGTGCTGAATCTGTCGAGGGCCTATTTCGATATCCTGCTCGCCAAAACGGCAAGGCGCATACAGAGGGAGAATCTGGAGGTTTCGCGGCGCAACCTCGAGATCGCCAGAACCCGGAACGCCGTGGGATACGCCGGTGTAGCGGACGTGTACCGCTGGGAAAGCGAGGTCGCCCAGGCTACGCAGGCATCCATCGAGGCATTCAATAACCTCTATCTGGCGAAGGTACAACTCAACCGGTTGCTCAATCGGCCGGATATCGACGAGGATTTCGACGTAGCGGAAATCGAGCTCGGCGATCAAATGTTCGGACGTTTCGACCCGACCCGGATCGGGCGGCTGATCGACAACGCGCACGATCTGCGGATCCTGACCGAGTTTCTCGTCGAGGAGTCCCTGAAAAACATGCCTTCGGTGAAACAACTTGAAGCCAACATAAGGGCGGCAGAACGCCAGCAGAAGTTGAACCGGCGCATGTTTTACCTTCCATCCGTGGCGCTGCGCGGGCAGGCCGACTACACCTACTTCCGTGGCGGCAAGGGGGTGCAGCCGGGCCCCTCCACGCTTCCCGGCGTCACGTGGAATTTGTCGGTCCATCTTTCCTATCCTCTCTTTCAGGGCAACCAGCGCAGGATCGCCATGGATCAGACAGCGGTGCAACAGTACCAGCTTCGCCTCCGGGAAGAGGACCTGCGCAACAGGCTTTCCGAGGCCGTCCGGGTTCGTGTGACCAACGCGGTCTCGAAGCGCACCAATATCCGTTTCGCCCGTGTCGCCGCCGAAAGCGCCGAGAAGAACTTTGAACTCGTACAGGACGCCTACCTCAAGGGGCAACTGGCAATAACCCAACTGATAGACGCACAGCGCGCGGCCTTTTCCGCGCGAGAGGCGGAAACTGCGGCCGTATATGAGTACCTGGTAAGCTATCTGGCACTGGAAAACAGCATCGGAGCCTATACGATGCTCATGACTTCGGAGGAACTGGGGGCGTTTGTCGATCGCCTGACGACCTTCTTCGACAGGAGATCGGAAACGCCATGAAAAGAGGTGCTATGCTGAAGCGGAAACTGCTCAAAGTCCATCTCCTGGCGCTGGGCGTCGTCGTGGGCTGTGGGTCCGAACCGGAGATTGCCGATCCTCCTGTACGTCCCGTGAAATACGCCGAGATCCGCCGCGCCAGCGCCGCACAAGACCAGCGTTTTGCCGGGACCGCGAAAGCGGGTATCGAAGCCAAGCTCAGTTTCAGAGTCGGAGGACTCATCGATTCGATCGCGGTAAAGCTGGGGGACCGGGTCGACGAGGGTCAGCTCATCGCCGCGCTGGACGACCGCGACGCGGTCCTCGCCTACGAACAGTCCAGGGCCGCGTTGGAGAATGCCCGGGTGCAGAGAGCCAATGCCCAGTCCAACCTCATACGCGTACGGGAACTTTACCAGGACCTCAATGTTTCGCTGGCTGAATACGAACAGGCCAAGAACGGGTTCTCCTCGGCCGCTTCCGGCTATGAATCGGCCAGGAAGAGCCTGGACCTGCAGGAACGCCTCCTCGGGTACAACAAGATTTACGCCCCCGTCACGGGCATCGTCGCCGCGGTGAACAACGAGGTCAACGAGGTGATCCAGACCGGCGCCCCCCTGGTCGTGCTGAACGCGGGCAGGGATATCGAAATGGAAGTGGGGGTTCCGGAAGCCCATATCGCCCGGATCCGGGCCGGCCAACCGGTGCGCGTGCGGTTTTCGGCGTTGCCCGGACAGGAATTCGGGGCGAGCGTACAGGAAATAGCTTACGCCCCGGGGGCTTCCAGCACCTATCCCGTCATCGTACGCCTCGATAACCCTTCCACCTCAATCAGGCCCGGCATGGCGGGTGAAGTGGCGTTTCACTTCGGCGTCGATAGCCCGTCCGACCCGCTCGTGGTACCCGTAGAGGCAGTGGGAGAAGGCGCCGAAGGAATCTACGTCTTTGTCATCGATCACGTAGAAGACCGCCGGGGTACTGTCCGCAGGCGGCCCATTCGAATCGGTAAACTACTGGTGGACGGGTTTGTCGTCGATGAGGGGCTGGCCGAGGGGGAACTGGTCGCTACGGCGGGACTCAGGTTCCTGCTGGACGGGATGGAAGTGAGCCTGCTGGAGGAATGAACGGCGCGGATGGCGTGGGCAATCAACCGACCGCGTTACTCGCCGGACCTCGCTGATGAACATCACCAAACTCTCCCTGGAAAACAACCGCGTAACCTTCATGGTGCTGGCCGCGGTATTGCTGCTGGGGCTGGCCGGCTACCAATCTATGCCCCGCGACAGCATGCCCCCCTACACGGTACGTATCGCCACGGTGGTGACCAAACTGGAAGGCGCCGGTCCCGAGCGGGTCGAGGCGCTCATCACCAGCAGAATCGAAGAGGTAGTCCAGCAACTGCCCGAGTTGAAAACCGTCGCCAGCGAGTCTCGGACCGGTCTCTCGGTCGTATCCGTGACACTCAAGGAGAAGATTTCTCCGGGGGATCTCCGGGCCGTGTGGGATCGGCTGCGCCGCAAGCTCGAGACCATCCAGCAGGTCCTGCCCGCCGGCACGGACGGCCCCACGGTTAACGACGAGGGGTTAGGGGTCGTTTACGGCATTGTGATCGGACTGGCAGGCGATGGCTTCACCTTTGTCGAGCTTCGTTCTTACGCCGAGGACCTGCGGGATGATCTGATCAAGTTGCCCGACGCTTCCGAGGTGGAAATAAGCGGCATCCAGGATGAGCGGATATACCTGGAATTCAACGACGCGCGGCTGGCCGAACTCGGTCTCTCCGCCAACATGATTAGGAACACCATCGCAAGTACCAATATCGTATATCCCGGGGGGGAAGTCAGTCTGGAGGATGAGCGCATCGTACTCGAACCGACCGGCAGTTATGCCGATCTCGAAGATCTTGCGCGCACCTTCGTTCCGGTGGGCAGGGGCGGAAGCGTTTACCTCGGCGACATCACCCACATAGTAAGGGGTTACAGCAGCCCGCGGCAGCACCTGGTTAAAATAAACGGCCGGCCGGGTCTGGCGCTTTCGGTAGCGCTCAGCGAAGGGGCCAATGTCATCCGATTGGGAGAAGAGATCAATCGGGTGCTCGAGGTTCACCAGGACCGGTTGCCCCTCGGTGTTACGCTGAACCGGATCGCCTCCCAGGATTTCGAGGTGGAAAAGTCCGTTAACGACTTCACCAACAACCTCCTTCAAAGCGTCCTGGTCGTCTTTCTTTCCATGCTGTTCTTTCTGGGCCTGCGCACCGGCCTGGTGGTCGCCAGCCTCATTCCCACGGCCATCGTCGCGACGCTTTTCGTCATGGGACTGCTGGACCTTGGTCTCAACCAGGTCTCACTGGCCGCGCTGATCATGGCACTGGGACTGCTGGTGGACAATTCCATCGTGGTAACCGAATCGATCATGGTCAAGATGGAAAACGGCGCCGATCCCGTTGATGCCGCTATTGAATCGACCCGGGAGCTGGCCGTACCGCTCCTGGTCTCCTCCCTGACGACATCTGCCGCCTTCCTGTGCTTCTTTCTCGCCGAATCGATCATGGGCGAGATCGTCCGGCCCCTATTCAGTGTGATTACCATCGCACTGTTGTCCTCGTGGCTGCTTTCCCTGACGGTCGTCGCTCTGTTATCGGTGTTCTTCATCAAGGTAAAACGACGGACTGCGGAAGCGGAGGACGACCGTTCGTTCTTTCAACGGTTGACCGTGATTTACGCGAGGTCGCTTCAAAAAGCGCTCGATCGGCCATGGTCGTTTACCACCGCAATCGCCGGACTGTTCGTCCTTTCCGTTTTCGGTTTTGGCCTGTTGCCTTTCATCTTCACATCCGACAGTGAACGCAACCTGGTTACCCTGGACATGAATCTGCCCCTGGGTACCAAAATCGAAACGACGACCGCCCATGTGGATCAAATCGAGGCTTATCTGGCGGATAGTCTGCTGGTAGGCGAACGGCGACGGGGGGTAGTGGACTGGTCGAGTTTTATCGGCGCAGGGCCGATGTCCTACGATCTGGGCTATCAGCCGGGCGAAGCGAATTCGGGCTACGCCCACCTGCTGCTCAATACGAGCTCGGGCGAAGACAACCAGTGGGTGATCGACCGCCTCGATGCCTTCTGCTTCCGCTCCTTCCCGGACGCCAAAGTCAGGGTTGCCGGACTGGCCGGCGGTGGTGGAGGGGGCTCGGACGTGAGCGTGCGGATAGTCGGGCCCGATCCCGACGAGTTGTTCGCTATCTCTGAGCGGATCAAGCGGAAGCTCAGTGAAATCGCGGGAACGCAGAATATCGGCGATGACTGGGGCCCCAAAATCAAGAAGATCACCATCGACATCGACCAGTCCAGGGCCCGGCGTGCCGGGTTGACCAACCAGGATATCGCCCTCTCGCTGCAAACCGCCCTCACCGGTTTCAATACGGGTGTATTCCGCGAAGGCGATCAGAGT
Source organism: Gemmatimonadota bacterium (assembly GCA_026706345.1). Classification (NCBI taxonomy): domain Bacteria; kingdom Pseudomonadati; phylum Gemmatimonadota; species Gemmatimonadota bacterium. The sequence goes on from JAPOYX010000083.1 coordinate 7,188, forward strand.
ATTCCCATCATACTGCGAAACGAAAACAGCCAGGAAGTGGACGTGCGCCAGTTGGAAAGCATCAACATCTATGCGCAGGGGTCAGGCGACAACGTGCCGCTGGGGCAGGTGGCGCAGATCGTGCCCCAGTGGCAATACGCGAAAATCCTGCGTCGCGACCTTCACCGCACGCTTACCGTATCCTGCGATGCCAGAGCCGGTAATACCGCGCGGGATGTCATCGACGTGCTCGTCCCCTGGCTCGAGGAAGACAGCATATCCTGGAAATCGGAATATCGTTACGATCTGGGCGGCGAAGCGGAACAAAGCGCCGAAGCTTTCGGCGCGGTCCTGGCCAAGTTGCCGCTGTCGGCCTTCATCATTCTGGGTCTGTTGATCGTCCAGTTCAATTCCTTCCGCAGGACGTTCATCGTACTGAGCACGATTCCCCTCGGCCTGATCGGGGTCGTGATCGGACTCCTCGTTCTGCGCTCGTACTTTGGGTTCTTCGCCCTGCTCGGCCTGATCGCCCTGGCCGGGATCGTCATCAACAACGCGATTGTGCTGCTGGACCGAATCGGGATCGAGCGGGACCGGTTCGGACGCAAGCTGGAGGAGGCTATCGTGGCCGCGGCCCGGCAGCGTCTGCGGCCCATCCTGCTCACCACGTGTACGACGACCCTGGGACTCGTTCCCCTCTACCTGGGGGGCGGTCTGATGTGGGAACCCCTGGCGGTGGCCATTATGTCAGGATTGCTTTTCGCGACCGTAATCACCTTGTTTTTTGTGCCCGTGCTATACAAGATACTGTTCGCAACCAGGACCTGAAGTCTCACTATCGATGCAAACAGCCGGGCTGCCGTTCGCCTGCAACAGAGGATACCGGCCCCGTAGGGTCACGGCAAACCGCGCAGACTCGGCCGCCGCATATTGACCAAACCGCATTAGAACCCTGGACGGCCATCCTATGGATAACGGACACCAGTACACCGAGATGACCGACGAGCAGCGGGAACATCTCGACCAATACGGCTACCTGATCATCGAAGACGCGCTTCCTCCGGCGGTCGTCGGGGAGTTGAACGGGGCCATCGACGAAGTGTACGACCGGGCCCGGAAGGAGGGCACGCTGGGGAAAGTCGGCGACCTGAACATGCGGAACTGCATCGTAGCCCACGACGCCTTTTTGCAGTTGCTCGACTGGCCGGCGACCATTCCCCTGGCCTGGGGCGCGCTCAGTTGGAACATCCAGATGATCACCTCCCACCTCATCGTGCTGCCCTCGGGGCCGGAACCCACCGAGGAGGCCAGGCGCGGACACGGCATGCACCGAGACGGCGGCCGGTCTTTCGTCGAAATGCAGGAACCCCATCCCCGTATCCTGCTGAAGATTGCCTACGTGCTCAGTGACCAGACCGATCCTTCCTCCGGGGCCACTTCGCTGGTGCCCGGCAGCAACCGGATTACGGGGGAGCCGCCCAGGGATCCGGCCACGGGCTGGCCCTACGGCGCCATCCAGATGAACCTGCCGGCCGGAAGCGCCTTCCTGTTCGAGCAGCGCACCTTTCACAGTATCGGCCACAACTGGTGCGGCCACGACCGCAGGACCATCTTCATGGGATACGCGTACCGGTGGGTGAAGCCCATGGACTATATCCAGATGCCGAAGTCCCTCGTGGACCGTTGCACACCCCTGCAGAAGCAGTTGATCGGCGAGGTGGGCGACGCGCTGAGCTACTACCTGCCGGAAGAAGAGGACGTGCCGCTCAAGGCCTTTCTTGAGGGGAAATGAGGTCCGCGCATGGCCAATGTCCTCCTGCTCATCTCCGATGAGCACAATCCCTTCTATTCCTCGGTCTACGGTCATCCTTTCGTCCAGACGCCGGCCATGGACCGATTGGCGGAGACCGGCGTCACCTACGAGAACGCCTACTGCCCGTCGCCTCTCTGCACACCCAGCCGGTCCGCCTTCATGACGGGGCGCAGGGTGCACGAGATCCAGGCCTATTCCAACTGCACCATCGGCGTCGACCCGGATATACCCACCTACGGGGGCGCCTTGTCAGAACAGGGCGTGTATTCCGTGCACGTGGGCAAAACGCACGTCTTCGCGCCGAGTAGCGAGTTGGGTTTCCGCGAGACGCGCCTTGCCCGGGAGAAAACGGGCTCCGGCGACCCGGAAATCGGACGGCGGCCGTTCCGGATCAGGCGGGCCGCCGCGGAACGGGCCGCCCAGTTCGGGGTAAAGGAGTCACATCTCCGCCTCGACCTGGAACGCGTCGACGCGGCCGTGGACTGGCTGACGCATACCGCGCCTTCGCTGGGGCAGCCCTGGACCCTCACGGTAAACATCATCCATCCCCATTTCCCCCACTACACCTCCCAGGAGTTGTGGGACCTCTTTCCCCGGGGCGGCGACCTGCCGGAATACGGGGTCGACGAGGAGACGGCGAACCATCCCCGGGCCCGTGAAGTGCGTGAACATTTCCAGACGGACCTGTTCACCGAGGACCAGGTGCGGGGCCAGCGCCGCGGGTACCTTGCCTGTGTGACCTTCGTGGACCGCCAACTGGCGCGTCTGGTCGAGGCGCTGAAAGCGTCGGGCCTGTACGACGATACCAATGTCATCTATACGTCGGACCACGGGGAGATGCTCGGCAAGTTCGGCATGTGGTGGAAATGCTCCCTCTACGAAGACGCGAGCCGCATCCCCTGCATCGCGGCGGGGCCCGACTTCCCGTCCGGGGTCCGTGTTTCAACGCCGGTGGACCTCCACGATGTCCAGGCGAGCCTGTTCGCTTCGAGCGGCGCGGAACGGCCAATGGACTGGGTGGGCCGTCCGCTGCAAGACGTACCGGAAAATAACGACCGGCGCGTGGTGTTCTCGGAATACCATGGCCACGGGGCCAGGTACAGCGCCTTCATGATCCGAAAGGGCAAGTGGAAGTATCTTCATCACGTCGGAGCGCCCCACCAGCTGTTCGACCTGGACCTCGACCCCGATGAGCTTCAGAGCGTCTATGAGGCGCACCCCGCGGTGGCCGCCGACCTGGAGAAGGAACTCCGTTCGATCTGCGATCCCGAGGCGGAGAACGGCCGGGCGGACCGATTCATCGAAGCGCAGCTCACAGCCATGTCGACCGGCGAGTGAATGCCGAACGATGCCTAACCGAGAAACCACGAGAACGGGAAGATGAGCGAAAAGCGACTGCTGGGCATCACCGTCCTGGCCGATTTCATCCTGAACGAAGGGGTGGACGCCGTGCTGGACAACCTGGTGGAGCGTGCCGGCGCTACCGCCGTGGCGGTGAATCCCACGGTGACCGCGCCGTCCGAGGAAGGCGTCGGTTCCTTCCAGCCGCCCAGCGACGCCGGCAGCAGTCCCCGCCTCTTCGATCGACCCTTGTGGGGCCGGCGTTCGCTTTGGGTGCGGAGCGCACCGAGCTACAAGCCTCGTCTGTCGTATTATGCAGAAACCCCGTACAAGCCCCGTGAACCCAACGAACTGACGGACGCCCACGGCGACCTGATCGAACGGTTCATCGACGCGGCGATGGAACGCGGACTCAAGGTCTATCTGCAGCTGAGCGGCGCGACGCCGCCGGGACTGTTGGATGATGACCGGCCGAAGAAGCCGGACGGACAGCTGCCGGACCGCATGGCCGACACGGGTTGCCTCGCCAGCGGGGCGATCCGGGCGTACATTGCCGCCTACGTACGCGACCTGCTTGAACAGTATCCCCGGGTAACCGGCTTTCGGCCGGACTGGCCCGAGTACCCCTGTTACAAGCTGGACGAGGCCTTCCAGGATTTCAATCCCCAGGTGGCGCGCTGGGCTTCGGAAAACCAGTTCGACTACGAGGCCATCCGCCGGGACGTGCGGGCGGCCTACGACTACCTGCACGGACGGCTCGAAAACCGGGACCTGCTCGACATCAGCGGGCCCGGCAGGGGCGCGGCTACGCTGGCCGCAGTTTTCCGGTCCTTTCCGGGCATCGTGGAATGGCTGCGCCTGAAATCCGCCCTGTCCAACGACCTGCTGCGACACTGGAGGTCGGTCATCACGACGCACGGCGGCTCCGAAAAGGAGCTGTCGGCCAACGCCTTCATGGCGCCCCTCACCCTGTGGACCGGCTTCGATTTCCGCGGGGCGTCGGAGATTTGCGACGCGGTTTCCCCCAAGCTGTATACCATGCACTGGTCGGTCATGGTGGAATTCTGGGGGCGGACGCTGCTGGAGCATAATCCCGGTCTGGATGAACGGCTCCTGGTGCGGTCGCTCGCCCATCTCTTCGACCTCGGAGATGAAATCACGGCCACCCGGATCGATGCGTACGGGTATCCCGGTCCCGACGAACCCCACCCGGTCCCCGACGACGCGCAGCGGCGGCGGATCGAGCAGGTCTGCGCGGAGGTGAACGGGCGCGCACTCGTCACGCCGCTCATGCACGGCTACGGCCCCCTGCATGATTTCGTCCGGCGTTTCCGGGTCGTGGCGGAAAGTCCGGCCCACGGGGTATGGATCAACCGATACGGGTACCTCAGCGACGACAAGCGCATCTGGCGGCATGCCCGTTGAGCACCTTGATAACGCACATTAGACGCGATCGACCGTCTCCGGCGACAGCACCGGGAGAGGAAACCCGATGACCCGTCCCAATATCCTCTTCATCATGACGGACCAGCAGCGCTTCGATACTATCGCCGCGCTGGGCAACGAGCATATATACACCCCCAACCTGGACCGCCTTGTGCACCGGGGCGTGTCGTTTACGCAGGGGTACTCGACTTGTCCCGTCTGCGTGGCGGCGCGGACGACCATCCGCACGGGATGCGACCCGCCCACGACCCGCATATTCAGCAACGGCCGGTCCGAGCCCGTACCCGGCCAGGCCGACACGCTCGAGGGCCGGTGCGGGGACTATCTCGCCCGTACGCTCTCGGCTGCGGGCTACCGTACATTTGGCGTGGGGAAGTTCCACACGTCCCCGTGGAACGAGGACATGGGTTATGAATCCCAGCACCACAGCGAAGAGCTCTACGGCAGTCCGGAGCAGCGGCGAGAGGAGGCCTACGCGGGCTGGATCGCCCGAGAGCATCCGGATTTCGACTATGTCGAGGCGCTGATGGGGGAGCGGACCGAAATGTACTACATGCCCCAGGTGAGCCCGCTGCCCGCCCACCTGACCGTAGAATCCTGGGCCGCGGACCGCGCGATCGAAGCGCTGCGCGCATCCGATGACCGGCCGTTTTTCGGTTTCGTGTCCTTCATCGGCCCCCATCCACCCTTCGCGCCTCCCGTGCCCTTCAACCGGATCTACGACCCCGACCGCATGCCGGGCCCGGTGCGCGGCGATCTTACGGTGGACCACCTGGACGAGCAGATTCCCTTCATGAACCGGATCATCTGGGCGGACGAAATCAACGATGCGTCGACCCGGGTGCTCAGGGCACGTTACTACGGAGAGATCACCTATATCGACGATTGCCTGGGACGGATCCTGGACGCCGTCGAGGCCCGCGAGGACGCCGGCAACACCGTCATCTGCTTTTTTTCGGATCACGGCGACCACCTCGGGGATCATACCGCGTGGCAGAAGGAGAGTTTCTTTGACGTCTCGGCGCGGGTGCCCTTCCTGGTAAGCTGGCCCGACCGCCTGCCGCGGGACGTTCGTCGAGACGACCTGGTCTGCCTGACCGATCTCTTCGCCATCGCCACTCACGCGGCCGGACAGCCCCAGGTGCGCGACGGCGTGGACGTGCTCGGCGTGATCGACGGAAGCCCCGCGCCCAGGGAAACGCTCTTCGGGTACTACGGTGAACCGGGGACGGACCGGTTCAAAATCATGGTCCGAAGCGGCGACTGGAAGTATATTTACCTTGCAAATGGCGGGAGAGAGCAACTGTTCAACACGGCCGAAGATCCGGCCGAAGTGGTGAACCGGGCCGCGACGGATCGGGATGCTGCCGACGATCTGTACCGGCGCGGCGTGCAGGCTTGCGGGCATCCGGGCGCCTCCGACGCCCTGGAGGGCAACAGCCTGCGGTCCTTTCCCTACACGAAGTGGAAGGCCACACGCATCTACCAGTTCGACCGGTCGCGCGGCGTGCGGGGGTTTCCCGGTCATCCGCGCGATGTGCTGGATCACTGGATCCGGCGCGGCCGGCGATAAGCCCCGCCATCCCTGACGAACCGCGCTCGAAAGCGCGTGCAACCTGAGGCGAACGTGAACCCAGTCGACGCAACCACCGCAGTCCCGGCATCGGCCATGCCGTCCGCCGGAGGAGATCCGGTCCCGGTCCCGGCCTTTCACGTGATGATGAAACCCCGGGGGGCCATCTGCAACCTCGACTGCAAGTACTGCTACTTCCTTGCCAAAGAGGACCTGTACCCCGGCAGCAGGTTCCGCATGTCCGACGACCTGCTCGAGGAATACGTCCGGCAGTACATCGACGCCCAGCAGGTGCCGGAAGTCACCTTCGCCTGGCAGGGCGGCGAGCCCACTCTCATGGGACTCGAGTTCTTCCAGAAGGCCGTCGAACTCCAGAAGAAACACCAGAAGCCCAATACGCGTATCTTCAACTCCCTGCAGACCAACGGTACGCTACTCGACGCGGACTGGTGCCGTTTCTTCCACGAAAACGACTTCCTGATCGGCCTGAGCCTGGATGGCCCCCGGGTGCTGCACGACGCCTACCGGGTCGATAAGGGCGGCAAGCCCACCTTCGATGTGGTGATGGGCGCGGCGGAAATGATGCGGACCCACGAGGTCGAGTTCAACATCCTGACCACGGTGCACGCGGCAAACGCGGAGCACCCCGTCGAGGTGTACCGCTTCATGCGGGATGTAGTCAAGACGCGGTTCCTTCAGTTCATCCCCATCGTGGAGCGGGACAACGATACCGGGTACCAGGAAGGTAACGAGGTGACGAACCGATCGGTAACCGGAAAGCAGTACGGCCGTTTCCTGATCCGGATTTTCGACGAATGGGTGCGAAGGGACGTGGGGAAAATGTACGTGCAGATCTTCGACGTGTCGCTCGCCGCCTGGTCCGGCCAGAGCCCGGGACTCTGCATTTTCATGGAGACCTGCGGCGACGCGCTCGCCCTGGAGCACAACGGGGACCTCTACGCCTGCGACCACTACGTGGAGCCGGATTACCTGCTGGGCAATATCACCGAGATCCCCATGATGGAGATGGTCCTGTCCGAGCAGCAACGAGCCTTCGGACAGGCCAAGCTGGACACGTTGCCGCAGTATTGCCTGTCATGCGACGTGCGGTTCATCTGCAACGGGGGATGTCCGAAGAACCGCATCATCAGGACGCCCGACGGCGAGCCGGGCCTGAACTACCTGTGCGAGGGGTACAAGGCCTTCTTCCATCACATCGACGGCCCCATGCGGTTCATGGCCAATGAACTGCATCACCGGCGGGCCCCCGCCAACGTGATGTCCTTTATCCGGCAGCGCGAGGCCGACCACAGGAAACAAGAACGCTTCCGAACGGTGGGACGAAACGATCCGTGTCCGTGCGGAAGCGGTCTGAAGTTCAAGCGGTGTCACGGGAAGTAGGCAGGCGGCGCGACTTCCAAGACGACCCGGGCGCGCGCATAACAGCGACGGCGATCCTGCCGCGCGCACAACATCTGCAACGAACAGCCGCGCGCAACTTCCGTGACGACCCTGCAGGCCGAACCACCCTGTGTCCGGCGCTATATGTAGTAGCCGCGTTCCACGGCGAGGGTAAGCGACAGTTCGATATCCGATATCGCCCTCGACATGGCCTGGCCTATGAGGTCCAGCTTGCGCACCTGGTCGATGCGTTCGGCGGCCTGTGCGAGTTCCCGCGCGGAAAGGATCTCCTTGAAGAGGTTGCACGCGTGGGCGAGGTTGATGATCACGACATCGCGGGGACTGGGGATTTTTTCGCTGAACAACACTTCCATGATTCGGAGTTTGACTTCGCGCTCGGCCGTTCCGTCGATGGTCGGATAGCGCCGCGACCGGAATACCCAGAGGAACTGACCTTCTTCCCTGTTCAGGATGCCCCGTTCCACGAGCCTGTCGATGGCCGTTTCCCGGATATCGTCAGCCTGGTCGACGGCGTGCTCGATCCAATACCGCGCTCCATGGGTTTCTGATGACGCCGCGATATCCGCGAGCAAGGGGTCGAGGAGGTTGTCATCCACGGGGGTCGAGTCCACGAGTACCAGCTTGTCGACATCGGTGTCGATGCGGTTTTCAAGCGCCAGGTCCATCAGTACGCCGCCGGCAAGACCATACCGTAACAGGCGGTCGGGCACGCTTACGAACTTTCCGTCGTCGTCGAGCATGAGCAGCATGATCTCTTCCGCGAATCTTAACATCGTATCTCCCGTGTTGTAAGGTCGAAGAACGCGCTCGCCGTTACGGTTCTATCGGATATTCAATATCCTTTTAGATTCAGCAATCGACTTACGATACATAGCGATACATAACGTACTGCTACACTTCATACGTGTCCAAAAAACAGTTCCATGTCAAGAGGTTTAGGTCCCTGTAAAATCCGGCTCGCGCGCATTAGAACGCGCATTAGAAATGGTGCGCCAGTTCCACGCCCCAGTAGGGCGGTTCGTTGACGAAACCGGTCAGGTTGTTAAAATCGATGCCGCCTGTGAGCGATACGTCATCGAAGATGTTTCGGCCGACAAGGGAGATCTCCGTCCCGGTGTCCCGCACCAGGTATGAAAGACGCACGCCGCATTCCAGCAGCCGGTCGTCCTGAAATTCCACGGATTCGTAGAGAAAGAAACGCACCGCGCTGCGAAAGGCCAGGTCGCCCGAGGCAACCAGGAATGAGCCGTCCGGCAGGGCCGCCGGGTAGCGCACGGCGGCGTCCGCAATCCATCGCGGCGCCTGGGGCAGCCCGTTGCCGTCGATCAGGACCGTACCGGGCTCCGGGCCCGGGGGATCCAGCACGGTGCACGGCGCGCCGCAGGATTGCACGGCGAGACGCTTATCGTCGATTCTGGTATGATTGTAGCTCAGTCCGCCCGTGATCAGTAACCCGCACAGCGGCGCGAGGGCTACCTCCGCCTCGAATCCCCTTCCCAGGGTCCTGTCCGCGTTAACAAGCCGGTTGAAGTTGGTCTCGCCGCCCACGGCGGTGAGTTGTTGGTTCCGCAGCCGGTAGTAAAACGCGGCCAGGTCGAGGTGGAGACGACCGTCCCACAGGCGCATTTTGGCTCCGCCTTCGAAAGAGTGTATCGTTTCCGTCCCGGCTATGGATACCTCATCGCCGAAGAGCAGGCGGCCCTGGATGCTTGGAGCGCGAAAACCCCGCGCGGCACGCAGGTAGGTCTGGACGCGGGGCGACGCGGTATAACGCATGCTCAGGTCGCCGCTCCATGCGTTGTCGGCCGGTCCGCGACGAATGGGGCCGAGCGTGCCGGCCCGGGTGACCGCGGGCGCCTCGTCCCGCCATGCCGTGTAGTCCTTCTCGTCATGGGAAAACCGAAGTCCCCCAGCGACTTCCAGCACATCCCCCAGGTGCAGTGTGGATGCCAGGAACGCCGCCCAGGCCTGGGCCTCCTGGTGCTGCCGCGTGAATCCGTCGGGGGTTCCGCCGGAAAGCGTATCGTAGTTGTAATCCTCGATGTCCACCGATTCATGCAGGTAGTACAGGCCGACCTGGTAG